>CAYHCR010000725.1:0-2948 GCA_964354895.1 uncultured Myxococcales bacterium
GATCGAGGGGGGCTCGCCACGCTCGTACAGGAGATCGAGCGGGAGCTGGGCGTGCTCGACGTGCTGGTGAACAACGCCGGCGTCGGCCAGGTCGTGCCGCTCGCGCTGATGGAGGAGGAGGACTGGGACCGGGTGATGAACGTCAACGTCAAGGGCGCCTTCCTCTGCTCCAAGGCCGTCCTGCGCGGGATGATCCGGCTCCAGCGCGGCCGGATCCTGAACATCAGCTCGCTCGCGGGCGTGAAGATGATCGTCGCCCCGGTGCACTACTGCGCCTCCAAGGCCGCCTTGAAGGGCTTCACCGAGGCGCTCGCGAAGGAGATCGGCCGCTACGGGATCACCGTGAATTGTCTGGCGCCGGGCGTCCTCGAGGACGGCGTCGCGGGCAACCTGCCCGCTGCGAAGCTGGAGGAGTACCTGCGCAACTGTTCTCTCGGACGCGTCGGGACGTTCGCCGAGATCGCCGAGGTGGTGGCGTTCCTCGTCTCGGATCGAAACAGCTACATGAACGGCGCGACCCTCGTCCTCGACGGCGCGGTCTAGGTCGCCATGAGCCTCGTCACGTTGCGTCGCGACCTCGGCTTTGCCGGCGGCGTGCTCTTGAAGCGGCCGTTCACCGCGCTCGTCCAGGTCACGAACCGCTGCAACATGAAGTGCAGCTTCTGCGACTTCTGGCCGAACGGCGCGCCGGCGAAGGACGAGCTGACGGTCGAGGACTTCGAGCGGATCTCAGCAGAGCTGTCCGAGCTGGGGACCTTCCTGATCTCGATCGAGGGCGGCGAGCCGTTCGTGCGGCGGGATCTGGTGGAGATCGTCCGCGCCTTCGGCCGTCGACACATCCCGGTGCTCTATACGAACGGCTGGTTCGTCACCGAGGAGAACGCGCGCGCGCTGTTCGACGCAGGGCTGCAGCAGGTCGGCGTCTCGATCGACTTCGCCGACGCTGCGCGCCACGACGAGAAGCGCAGGCTCGACGGCGCGTCGGAGCGCGCCTGGCGGGCGATCGAGCTCTTCCGCCGCGCGGCGCCCGGCGGCGGGCGGCAGGTCCACGTCATGAGCGTGCTCATGCGTGAGAACCAGCACGACCTCGACGCGCTGCTCGCGCGATCGGCGGAGGCGGGCGTCGGCCACGCGCTGACGCTGCTCTCGGTGAAGGGCTTCCGCCGCGGCGTGCACGCCGAAGACGCCCCGCCCGAGCCCGGGATCGGCGCGGCGCTGGGGGCGCTCTGGGAAAGACACGCACACCTGCGCGTCTACCGCGACTACCTCGCCGCCATCGATCCCTTCCTCACCGGCGGACCGATGCCCTCCTGCCACGCCGGCCTGCAGAGCTTCAACCTCGACCACGTGGGGAACGTCTCCCCGTGCATCGAGAAGATCGACCGGATCGTGGGCAACGCGAAGACGGAGCGGCTGGCCACGCTCCACGCGCGGCTCGTCGAGCTCTCCGCCGGCACCGGCTGTCAGGACTGCTGGACGCTCTGTCGCGGCACGGCCCAGGCGCTCGGCGAGGGCGGGAGCCTGCAGAGCTGGCTCGACCTCACCACGCGACTGCGCTCGTAGCGCCCTTGATCAGCGGCTCGACCGCTCCTGCTCGAGACCTTCGTACGGCCGAGGAGCGCGGCTACGTGAGCTTGCGTCGCACGATCCGACCGACGGCGCCGGTCAGCGAGCGGAAGGCGCCGGTGGCGTGTTCGGCGAGCGCGGAGCGGAGGGCCTCGCCGAAGCGGTCGATCGCCTCGCGCTCGACGATCAGCGGCGGCTGGGCGCGCACGACCTCGGGCGCGTCGGAGCCCACCTGCGTGAGGATCCCCCGCTCGAGCAGGCCGATCACCAGCCACTGCCCGACGAGATCCGCGGCGACGCCGCCCCCGGGCGCGTGGAGCTCGAGGCCCCAGAGCAGGCCCCGACCGCGCACCTCGCGCACCAGCGGATGCCCCGCCGTCGCGGCCCGCAGGGTCTCGCCGAGGTGCGTCCCGAGCTCCGCCGCGCGTTCGGCCAGCCGATCGCGCTCGATCACCTCGAGGGTCGCCAGCGCCGCGGCACACGCGAGCGGGCCGCCGCCGAACGTAGAGCAGTGCAGATCGTAGCGGTCCAGCGTCCCGTAGGCCCGCTTCCACAGGTCGCGCCGGGTCACGTAGGCGCTCACCGGCACGAGCCCGCCGGAGAGCCCTTTGGCGAGGAGGAGGACGTCGGGCTCCACGCCGTCGTGCTCACACGCGAACATGCGTCCCGTGCGGCCGAGCCCCGTCTGGATCTCGTCGAGCACGAAGAGCGTGCCGTAGCGGCGACACAGGCGCGCGACCTCCGCCAGATAGCCGTCCGGCGGCAGACGCATCCCGCCTTCCCCCTGCATCGGCTCGAGGATCACCGCGGCCACGTCGCGGCGGCGGAGCTCCTGCTCGATCGCCGCGACGTCGCCCCACGGCACGATCGCGCAGCCCTCGAGCAGCGGGCCGAAGGGCGCCTTGTGCCGGCTCCCCCCCGTGACGCTCATCGCGCCGAAGGTCGTGCCGTGGAAGCTCCGCTCGGCGGAGACGAACCGCGGACGATGGGTGGCCGCGCGCGCGAGCTTGAGGGCCCCCTCCACCGCGTCCGAGCCGGTGGAGGAGAGGAACGCGATCGAGAGATCGCCGGGCGCGAGCCGGGCGAGCTTCGCGGCGAGCGCGCTCGCGAGCGGCTGCGGCGCGACGAGCAGGAAGTGGGCGATGTCCGCGCGCAGGACCTCCTCCACGGCGGCCCGCACGTCCGGGTGGTTGTAGCCGAGCGCGTGGGCGCCGTAGCCACACAGAAAATCCAGGTACTCCCTGCCCTCGGCGTCCCAGAGGCGGGCGCCGCTCGCGCGCACGAAGTCCCGACCGAAGCCGAGCAGCGCGAGCGCCTCGACGAAGGTTGGATTTATGTGTTCGGCGTGCGCCCGCCGGACCTCCTCGGGCGGCGCGGCGAGG
>CAYHCR010000726.1:0-2946 GCA_964354895.1 uncultured Myxococcales bacterium
AGCCCGCGAGATCGAAGCCCGTGCAGGAGGCGTTGCACGAGAGCGTTCCCTCGCCGAGGCCGAGGGTGCTGCAGGACGCTCCGCCGAGATCGGCGCCGTCGCAGGGCTCGAGCCCGTCCTGACCGCCCGTGCCGCAGGTCGCGGGTGCGCCGCAGCCGGTCAGCTCGAGCGCGCGGCAGTCCGCGCTGCACGCGAGCGCGCCCGGACCGAAGCCCAGGCCCTCGCAGCTCGCCGACGCGAAGTCGCGGCCGTCGCAGACCTCGGTGCCCGCGCGCACGCCGTCGCCGCACCGCACGGTGGCGCCGCCGCCGCCCCCGCCTTCGCCGCCGCCCTCGCCGTCATCGCAGGCCGAGAGCGCCGCGAGCGCGAGGAGCAGGGTCACAGACGTGCGTCGAAGCATGGCGCCTCCCGAAGAGAGGCGCGCACTCTAGTGGCAATGAAGGCAGTCGCGGTGACGCCGCGCACATGCCGGGGGGACGTGCGGTCGCGGTGGGCGGGCTACGGCGGCAGGCGGGCTACTGGGGGCAGACGCTCAGGCCCGAGCCGCCGCTGAGCAGCTCGCAGACCTGATTGCCGGAGCCACCCGCGCCACCGGCACCACCTGCTCCGCCGGCACCACCTGCTCCGCCGGCTCCGCCTTCGCAGTCCGCGTCGGTCAGGCACATCTGCTGGCACTTGCTCGAGCCGTCCTGGTAGTTCACGCAGACGAGGTCCGGCCCGCAGTACTCGGCCCGATCGTTCACGCTGTAGGCCTCGCCGAGCCCCTGGCCGCCGGCCGCGCCACAGATCCGCTCGATCGTGTCGGACGTGTCGCGGTCGAGGTAGCACTGCCGGCCCGCGCCGCAGTCGTCCGGGAAGAGCGAGCAGTCGCCCGTCGGTCCCTCGCCCGTCAGGTCGTAGGCCTCGGGCGGGATCGGCGGAGAGAGCTCGGCGGCCTCGCCACAAGCGGACGAGGCGAAGAGCGCGAGCGCGCCAAGGACGGGGGCGAAGCGCCGCGTGGAGAGGCCGAAGGCGAAACGCTCCATGAGCAGACTCCCGAGAGCAGCTGAAGAGACCAGAGGCGTAGCAGCCTCCCGCGCGCAGGGTCAAGGATTTCACCGGCCGTCGCGGCGGTGGCCCTGCCGGCTATGCTGGCGCCTTCGACACGCCGGTGCGACGCGACTGCGGGGACTCGGCCTCCCCTCTGTCGCGCGGTGTGTCCTGTCGCTGCACAGAGGGAGGCGCGCCGACCGTTCCGCTCGATCCCCCGACCGCGTGGGTGCTCGGTTCCCTCTTCACGCTGCTCGGCGCGCCGCTCGTCCGCGCCGGACGGCCGAAAGACGCCTTCTACGCAGGCGCCGGGTTCGCGATCTTCTTCGCGCTCTCGGTCCAGCCGTTCCTCTACGTCTACCCGGCGTGGATGTATTCGTACCTGCTCTCGGAGGAGGTGCTGCTGCCGGGTTGGGTCGCGACGCCCTTCTTCCTCGCCGTCTCGGGCGCCGGGATCGCGTCGGCCCATGTGACGGTCTGGCTGTTGCGGCAGGGCCGGACCGCCGTTGCGATCTCGAACCTGCTCGGCGGCGCCCTCGTGCTCGCGGCGCTCTGGTTCGCGACGTGGGATCGCTACACGGCGCTCTCGGCCGGCTACGAGGCGTTCCTGCAGGGCGTACGGCCCTCGATCTTCGAGGACGCGCCGTTCCAGAAGCTGCTGAACCTCGCTGGGCTCGTGCAGGTCCTCGTCGGCGTGACGCTCGCGGCGTGGCTCGTGCTCGAGGGTCGCCGCGCCACGAAGCTCGCCGCGATCCAGCCGGACGCCGCGCCGCAGAGCTGGCGTTCCGTGGCGGACGGACCGACGGTCGGCCCCTCCGAGCCGCCGCCCTCCCCGCTCGTCGATGGTCAGCTCTGCGGATTGAGCCCGACCGACGGCGTCGCGCTGCCCGCGATCCCGGCGATGGACCCCGGGGAGGCGCCCGCGCGGATGGCGCGCGCCCGGATCGCGCAGGTCGCGTGGGCCGCGACGCCGCTGCGCGAGCGCGTGGCGAAGCTCCGCGCGGCCGGCAAGGAGCTGCTGGCGCGCGCCGACGAGCTCGTCGCGCTGCTGGAGCGGGAGAACGGCCGGCCCGCCGCGGAGAGCTGGTTCTTCGAGCTGCTGCCGAGCGCCGACCTCTTCGACCACTGGACCGGGCCCGGCGTCGTCGGGCTGCAGGGCGAGCCGGTCGAGCTCGACCCGATCGCGTTCCCCAAGAAGCGCGGCGTGATCGAGCGGCTGCCGCGCGGCGTCGTGCTGCTCATCGCGCCGTGGAACCTGCCGGTGAACCTGCCGCTGCGGACGATCCTTCCTGCGTTGCTGTCCGGCAACGCGGTGCTCTTCAAGCCGAGTGAATTCACGCCGCGGTGCGGCGCGTGGCTCGTCGAGCTCTTCGCGCGCCACCTGCCGGCGGACGTGCTGCAGCTCGCGCCCGGCGCGGGCGAGCTCGGCGCGGCGCTGATCGAGGCGGGGCCCGACTTCGTCTCGTTCACGGGCTCGCCGAAGACCGGCCGCCGCGTGGCGGAGGCGGCGGCGAAGCAGCTCGTGCCGTGCGCGCTGGAGCTCGGCGGCAAGGACGCGGCGATCGTGCTCGAGGACGCGCCGCTGCCGCGCACCGCGAAGGGGCTCGTCTGGGCCGCCTTCGCGAACGCCGGGCAGAACTGCGCGGCGGTCGAGCGCGTCTACGTGCTGCGGCCGATCGCCGCCACGCTGGTCGAGCAGCTCCGCAGGGAGATCGAGGCGTTGCGCGTCGGCCCGGGAGGACCGGGCGAGGTCGACGTCGGGCCGATGACGACGATCGGGCAGCGCGAGCTCGTCCGAGCGCAGCTCGCGGAGGCGAAGGCGCGCGGCGTCGAGTTCCGGACCGGGCAGGTCGAGCCGGTCGGACATCACTTCAGGCCCGTGCTGCTGATCGATCCGCCGGAGGATCTGGCGCTCTG
>CAYHCR010000727.1:0-2944 GCA_964354895.1 uncultured Myxococcales bacterium
GCAAAGCGAAGATCGTCTGCACCCTCGGACCGGCGACGAACACCCTCGAGCAGATCGAGGCGCTGATCCGCGCAGGCATGGACACCGCGCGGTTGAATTTCTCGCACGGCGAATACAAGGACCACGAGCGCCGGCTCATGCTCGTGCGTGAGGCGAGCCAGCGTGTGGGCAAGCCCGTCGCGGTGCTCCAGGACCTGCAGGGCCCGAAGATCCGCACCGGCAAGATGAAGGGCGGGAAGATCACGCTCCTCGCCGGCGCCGAGGTCACGCTCACCAGCCGCGAGGTCCTCGGCACGCCGGGCTGCTTCGGCACGACCTACGCGGCGCTCATCGACGACGTCGCGGTCGGCGACGACATCCTCCTCGCCGACGGCCGGATGAAGCTCTCGGTGCTCAAGAAGCCGCGCAAGGACGAGGTCCGCTGCCGCGTCGTCGTCGGCGGCGAGCTCGGTGACAACAAGGGCATCAACCTGCCTGGCACGAAGGTCTCCGCGCCGTCGCTGACGGAGAAGGACGCGCGCGATCTCGAGTTCGGGCTCGCGCTCGGCGTCGACTACGTCGCGCTCTCGTTCGTGCGCACCGCGGACGACATCCGCGAGGTGAAGCGCATCACCGGTGAGGCGGCGCCGGTCATCGCGAAGATCGAGAAGCCGCAGGCGGTCGCGGAGATCGACTCGATCGCGGAGATCGCGGACGGCATCATGGTCGCGCGCGGTGATCTCGGCGTGGAGATGCCGCTCGAACGCGTGCCGCTCGTCCAGAAGATGCTGATCGAGCGGACCAACGGGCTCGGCAAGCTCGTCATCGTCGCGACCGAGATGCTCGAGTCGATGATCGTGAGCACGCGGCCGACACGCGCCGAGGTCTCCGACGTCGCCAACGCGATCCTGGACGGCGCGGACGCAGTGATGCTCTCCGCGGAGACGGCGAGCGGCGCCCACCCCGTCGAGGCGGTCCGCACGATGGACGCCGTCGTGCGTGAGACCGAGCGCAGCCAGCGCTACCAGATGGCGCGCGCACAGAACCTGCCGCGCTCCGACTCGCTCACCGCGGCCGTCGCCCGCGCCTGCGCGGCCGCGGCGGATCAGCTCGGCCTCGACACGATCATCGCGTGTACGCAGACGGGCCGCGCCGCGCGACTCATCAGCGAGAACCGGCCGGCCGCACGCATCTTCGCGATGACGCCGGTGCCGGAGACGATGCGTCGGCTCGCGCTCTACTGGGGCGTGGTCCCGATCCAGATCCCCGCGTATCACACGACCGACGAGATGCTCCGCATCGTCTCGGAGGCGCTGCTGCGGGGGAGCTTCGCCAAGAAGGGCGAGGCGGTCGTCGTGGCGTCCGGCGTGCCGAACCAGCCTGCGTCGACGAACCTGATGACGATTCACCGCGTGTGATCGGACGCAGCGCCCGGCCAGGGCGCTGCTCGCGGCCGTCAGACCTTCGGTGCGTTCGGGCCGAAGGCGTAGATGTGTCGCACGGCGATGTTCCGGTAGCGCTCCAGCTTGAGCGCCTTGCCCGCGAGCTCGAACGCGAACGCGGCCGGGTCGCTGGCCGGGTCCGCCCGCCGACGCCTTCGCGCCTCGGCGAGCACCGCCTTGCGGGCCTCGCGCGGGTGATACAGGAACGTGCCGGAGAACAGCAGCCGGCCCTGGAACGGCACGAGCCGTGCGTCGATCAGATCGCCCTTCGCGATGCCGACGAGGCCGCGTCGCTCATAGACCTCGTAGCTCGTGCCGGAGAGCACCTCGAGGATCTGCAGGCCGCTCCCCTCCTCGAGCTTGCGGACCTCGAAGACGGCGCGCAGCGTGCGCAGGAAGCCACGGAGGATCGCCCGCTCGGCCTCGGAGAGCGCCGCCCCCTGCTGCTCGTAGTACGCCGCGATGGGCGTCGTGCCCCCGGCGAGCGGGCGGTCGAAGAGGTACCACTCGAGGAACGTCGCCATCCGCGCCTCGAACGAGCGCTCATCCTCGCGGACCTCGCCGGTCCGCGCGAAGTAGTCCGCCTTGGCGGCGAGCAGCTCGGTCTGCCGCTCCGGGCCGGTCGCCCACTTGGTGACGCGCTCGAGGTGCGGCTGGTGCACGGGGTCAGGACCGCCCTTCGATCATGCGGGCGAAGCGGCGAAACAGGTGGCGTGCGTCGTGGGGCCCCGGCGAGCTCTCCGGGTGATACTGGACGGAGAAGGCCCGCGCGTCCGGCACCTCGATGCCCTCGTTCGTCCCGTCGTTGAGCGAGACATGCGTGGCGCGCGCGCCGGTGCCCGCGAGCGAGGCCTCGTCGACCGCGAAGCCATGATTCTGCGAGGTGATCTCGACCTTGCCCGTGGCGCGCTCCTGCACGGGCTGGTTGCCGCCGCGATGACCGAATTTGAGCTTGTAGGTCTTCGCGCCGACCGCGAGCGCGAGGATCTGGTGGCCGAGGCAGATGCCCATCAGCGGCCGCTTCCCGAGCAGCTCGCGCACGATCTCACGCGCGCCCGCGACCGCCGCCGGATCGCCGGGGCCGTTCGTCAGGAAGATCCCGTCGGGCGAGAGCGCGAGTGCCTCGTGGGCAGGTGTGCCGGCGGGCACCACGGTGATCGCGAAGCCCTCGTCGACGAGGAGCTGCAGCATCGCCCGCTTGAGGCCGTAGTCGTACGCGACGAGCCGGAAGCGCGTCGGCGGGCTCGGCGGGGCCGACAGCGGATCGCCGAGCCCCGTCCGGAACTCGTAGGGATGTGTGCAGGAGATGCCGCTGGCGAGGTCGCGGCCGGCCATCGACGGCAGCGCGCGGGCGCGCTCGACGAGCGCGGTCGCCGTGACGCCCGGCTCGGTGGAGAGCACGCCGTTCTGCGAGCCGTGATCGCGCAGGTGGCGGACGAGGCGGCGCGTGTCGATCCCCTCGATCCCGGGCAGCCCCTGGCGGGCGAGCCACGCGGGCAGCGCCTCGGTCGAGCGGTGGTTCG
>CAYHCR010000728.1:0-2939 GCA_964354895.1 uncultured Myxococcales bacterium
CCTCGTCCTGCCCGTCGACAGCTACCCCTCGTGGGTCGAAGGCGGCGCGCTCAAGGAGTCCTTCAGCCGCCGCTGGAACACGATCCGAGAGGGGCTCGGCGAGGACGTGCAGACCTGCGATCTGCGCGACGCGTTCGACACACTGCTCGACGAGCTGCACGGATGCTTCGACGGCATCACGGAGGCGGAGATCGAGGGTGGGCCCGGGCAGTCGACCACGCTCGTCGCCTACTACGCGCACGGGCCGTCGGGCGCGGCGGAGGCCAAGGCGAAGTTCCTGGCGTCGGCGACGTCGCGCGAAGCTGCGCGGCTCGAGGCGCAGCAGGCGCGAAAGGCGAAGCCGCCGAAGACGAAGGCGCCGAAGTCGAAGGCGCGAAAGGCGAAGCCGCCGAAGACGAAGGCGCCGAAGGCGAAGCCGCCGAAGTCGAAGGCGTAGGCCACGAAGGCGCAGGAGTGGCCGACCGAGAGGGCCGTCCCGATGGCAACTGATGCGGAGGTTGCTCACACTGTCGCCATGCGTCGACTTCTCCCTTTGGTGGCACTCCTGCTCGCCCTCACCCCGCGGCCTGCCCGCGCCTGCAGCTGCGGCATGTCCGGCCCGCGCGTGATCGCGCCCGCCGATGGCGCGACCGACGTGCCGCAGGACGCGCTGCTCTGGATCGGGGAGGGCGGCTACCGGGGCGAGGCGTCGAGCGAGTGGTGGCAGATCGTCGACGCAGGGTCCTCCGCGCCGCGCGGTGGCACCTGGCGCACGATCTCGGACGAGCACGTGCAGAGCCTCGCCTTCGCGTTCGATCCGGCGCTCGTCGAAGGCGAACGTGTGCAGTTGAGGAGGGCAGATGGGACGATCGTCTCCACCTTCACGGTCGGCGCGCGCGCGACGAGCCCCGCGCCCGGCACGCCCTTCGTCGGCGCGGCGGCGTACGCCGCGGTGTGGAGCGAGGGGTCGAGCTGCGATCCCGTGACCCGCACGGTGCGCTTCGCGGTGGGGCCGGAGGGCGTCCTCGCCGTGGTCGACACGAGCGGCCTCGCGACCGCCGGAGACGGGCCCGTCGCGGAGGGCGTCGCGAAGCTCGGCACGCCGCAGGACGCGTCGCTCGGAATGGGCGACTGCTACTACGGCTGGTCCGAGGCGGCGCCAGGCGCAGAGCTCGCCGTCCGCGCCGGCCTCTTCGCGCTCAACGGTCGCTTCTCCGGCTGGTCCGAGCCGGTGACGCTCCGCTTCCCGCTCGATCCTCCGATCGGCGCCGAACGCGAGCCCGGCGTGAACGGCGGCGAGGGCGGCGAGGGCGGCGACAGCGACGAAGGTTGCGCGACGGCCCCCGGCCACCCGACACCTGCGTTGCTTCCGCTCCTCGCCACGGTCCTGCTGTTCCTGCGCCGCCGTCGCTGACGCCGCCGCTGACGCCGCCGCTGACGCCGCCGCTGACGCTGACGCCGACGCTGACGCTGACGCCGCCGCTGACGCTGACGCTGACGCCGCCTACCCATTGCGCCACATCCGCATCCAAATGCGGCGCCTCACCATCTCCCCACCACGCCACGCCAGCTTCGCCCCCGGCCTGCCGCCTGCACATACCCCTCGCCACGCGCTCCGCTGCCGAGCCGCGCCACGGTCCGCTCCGGACCGCGAGAGAGGGAGTCGGTCATGCTGGCCTTCGTACTGTCCCACCCGGTCGCGCTCGGGCTGCTCGCCGTGGCGATCGTGCTCGCGCTCGCGCTGCTCCGCGCGAGCACGGTGGTCATCCGCGAGGACGAGTCGGGGCTCGTGGTCCGGCGCTTCGGCAAGCCGCTCCCGCCCGGCCGGTTCATCGCGCTCGAGGGGGAGGCCGGCTACCAGGCCCACGTGCTGCCGCCCGGCTGGCACTTCGGCCGCTGGCCGTGGCTCTACAAGATCGAGAAGGTGCCGATGACGATCGTGCGGCCCGGCGAGATCGGCCTCGTGATGGCGCAGGACGGCGCCGCGATCCCGGCCGAGCGCGTGCTCGCGAAGGAGGTGGAGTGCAACCGCTTCCAGGACGCCGAGGCGTTCCTGCGGCAGGGCGGTGAGAAGGGCCGCCAGATCGGCCTGCTCACGGCGGGCGCGTACCGGATCAACCCGGCCATCTTCAAGGTCATCACGCCGCGCAACGCGCTCCAGCACGGGGTCGATCCGGCACAGCTTCACGTCTTCCAGGTGCCCAACGATCGCGTCGGCGTGGTGATGGCGCTCGACGGCCGGCCGATCCCGACCGGCGAGCTCGCGGGCCCGCCCGTGAAGGGCCACGACTCGTTCCAGAGCGGCGGCAAGTACATCGCCGCGCGCGGCTGCCGAGGTCTCCAGGAGGAGGTGCTGCTCTCGGGCTCGTTCACGCTCAACCCCTGGTTCGCCTGCGTGGAGCTCGTGCCGCTGACGGAGGTGCCGATCGGCCACGTCGGCGTGGTGGTCTCGTACGTGGGCGGCGAGCACCTCGACGTCACCGGCGAGGGCTTCACGCACGGCGACCTCGTCGAGCGCGGCCGCAAGGGCGTCTGGGTCGAGCCGCTGCTGCCCGGCAAGCACCCGATCAACCCGAAGGTGATGAAGGTGGAGCTCGTCCCGACGACGAACATCGTCCTCAACTGGTCGCAGCGCACGGAGACGCACAATTACGACGCGCGCCTCGCCCCCATCGTCGTCCGCTCGCGGGACGGCTTCGGCTTTCACCTGGAGGTCTCGCAGATCATACATGTGGGCGCGAAGAACGCCCCGCGGGTGATCTCCCGCGTGGGCTCGATGCAGAACCTGGTGGATCACGTGCTGCAGCCCACGGTCGGCAACTACTTCCGCAACTCGGCCCAGGAGGTGAGCGTGCTGGAGTTTCTGTCTGCGCGCACGGAGCGCCAGTCGCAGGCGTTCGACGCGATCCGCGCCGCGCTCGGGGCCTACGACGTGGAGTGTATCGACACGCTGATCGGCG
>CAYHCR010000729.1:0-2926 GCA_964354895.1 uncultured Myxococcales bacterium
GCGCGGCTGCCAGCAGGGGCAGAACGACGTCTGCTCGCTGCCGGACCTCGACGATGGTGGCTGCTACGTCGTCGGCGCGAACTTCACGTTCGGATGCACCTGGGAGTGCAACCCCAACGCGCAGCCGGCGCAGTGCCCTGCGGGTTGGACGTGCGGTACGCCGCCAGGTGGCTCGGCGGGCTTCAACCGCTGCTTCATCCCGTGAGTCGCGGCGGCGCGAAAAAAACGGGCCCGCCGGTTTGACCCGGCGGGCCCGCGCGATCCAGGGGGGGAGGGGGTTCCCCTGGCACCGCCCGACCAGAGAGGTGTTGCCTCTCCGGAGAGATAGCACCCGATGTCCGGGTGCCCGGCGCCGAGAGGGGGAGGGGGTTCCTCTCGGCACCGCGTTGACTCGAAGCTTGCAACCGCGAACCTGCTGCCCGCATTCCGCCCGTTCGATCCCCCGCGGTACGCAGGTAGTGTAGCGGCGAGGTGCGCGAGTCTCAATGTACGCCCTGGTCGGCAACACCCGCGCCGCGCTCGCGACCCTCTCCGCCGCGCTGCGTCGTCAGGAACTGGCGGCTGCGCCGGTGACGGTCGCGTACTCCGGCGGTCCCGACAGCACGGGGCTCCTCATCCTGCTTGGCCGACTCCCGGGGGCCGTCCGGCCAGTCCTTCATGTGATCCACGTCGATCATGGCCTTGATGGAGACGCCTCGGCGCGGGCGCTCGCCGCCGGCCGACTCGCGGCAGGGCTCGGGGTGGCGTTCGAGGTCCGTCGCGTGACGCCAGCGGGCGGCGGTGGGCTCGAGGCGCAGGCACGGCGCGCGCGCTACGCGGCGCTCGGCGACGCGGGCCGACCGGTGCTGACCGCTCACACGCTCGACGATCAGGCGGAGACGGTGTTGCTGCGGCTCGCGCGAGGGTCGGGCGCGCGTGGACTCTCGGCGATGGCCGAGCGAGCGCGGATCCACGGCGCCGACCTCGTACGGCCCCTGCTCGGCGTGCGGCGCTCGACGCTCGCCCGGCTCTGTGCGGCAGAAGGTCTCACGCCCGTCGAGGACCCGACGAACCTCGATCCGGCCCGCGCCCGGAGCACGCTGCGCCACACGCTGCTGCCCGCGCTCGAGCGCGTCGCGCCGGGGGCCGCGGTCGCGGTCGTGCGGGCCGCCGCGCTCCTGCGCGAAGACGATCGGGTGCTCTCCCGGAGCGCCGATCGCGCCCTGGCTCGGCTGCGCCGCGAGGAGGCGCTCGACCGTGCCGGCTTGCTCCGGTTGCCGACGGCCGTGCGAACCCGGCTGCTCGCGCGCTGGCTCGAAGAGCGAGGTGTCGACGCGATCTCGTCGCGCCATCTCTCTCAGCTTCAGGTCGTCCTCCGCCGCGGCGGCCTCGCGCCCCTTCCGGGGAGGCGCGGCGTGGAGGTCGGGGACGAGCTCGTACGGCTCCTGCCCCGCGGCCCTGCCCAGCCGGACAGGATCGCCCAGCGGGTGGTTGGCGTTGAGGGGCCGGAGTGATTAGAGCTGTGGAGCCGTTCGGTTGAGGGGTGTCGGTCCCCTCTGGTACGGTGAAATCTGCCTCTTCCGCGAAGGAGCGGCCTTGCGCCAGCAGTACAAGACGGTGTTGCTCTGGGTCGTGCTGATCGTGATGTTCGTCAGCTTCTGGAAGCTGTTCCACGACACAGCGCCCGACATCCGCGAGACCGAATACAGCGAGTACATCGCCCGCGTCGACGCGAACGAGATCGAGTCCGTCGTCGTAAAGGGCGGCGCGAACGCGGCTGTCCACACCTATCGGATGAAGGGCGACAAGGCCGACTACCGGACCGCCGGGCCGCTCAGCGAGAAGCTGCTCGAGAAGCTCCAGGTCGCCGGCATCAAGATCAAGTTCGAGAAGGAGGACCAGAATTCGGTCTGGGTCCAGGTCCTCCTGCAGGGCTTGCCGATCGTCTTCCTGTTCGTCGTCTTCCTGCTCTTCATGCGCCAACTGCAGGGCACGGGCGGCAAGGCGATGTCGTTCGGCAAGTCGAAGGCGCGGCTGCTCAACGAGTCACACAACAAGGTGACCTTCGCGGACGTCGCCGGCATCGACGAGTCCAAGGACGAGCTCGAAGAGATCGTCGCGTTCCTGAAGGATCCCAAGAAATTCACGCGCCTCGGCGGCCGCATCCCCAAGGGCGTCCTGCTGATGGGCCCTCCGGGCACGGGCAAGACGCTGCTCGCGCGGGCGGTCGCAGGCGAAGCGGGGGTGCCGTTCTTCACGATCTCGGGCTCCGACTTCGTCGAGATGTTCGTGGGCGTCGGCGCCAGCCGCGTGCGCGATCTGTTCGAGCAGGGCAAGAAGAACGCGCCGTGCATCATCTTCATCGACGAGATCGACGCCGTCGGCCGCCAGCGCGGCGCCGGCCTCGGCGGCGGCCACGACGAGCGCGAGCAGACGCTCAACCAGCTCCTCGTCGAGATGGACGGCTTCGAGTCCAACGAGGGTGTGATCCTGATCGCGGCGACGAACCGGCCTGACGTGCTCGATCCCGCGCTCCTTCGGCCCGGTCGCTTCGACCGCCGCATCGTCGTCCCGCGGCCGGACGTGCTCGGCCGGACCGGCATCCTCAAGGTGCACACGCGCCGCACGCCGCTCGCCGCCGACGTCGATCTCGACCTGATCGCGCGCGGGACGCCGGGCTTCGCCGGCGCGGATCTGGAGAACCTCGTCAACGAGGCGGCGCTCTGGGCCGCGCGGATGAACAAGGATCGGCTGGAGATGGTCGACTTCGAGTCGGCCAAGGACAAGGTCCTGATGGGCGCCGAGCGGCGGAGCATGATCATCTCCGACCGGGAGAAGCGCACCACGGCGATCCACGAGGCGGGCCACGCGCTGGTCGCGCGCCTGCTCCCGGGCACGGACCCCGTCCACAAGGTGACGAGCATCCCCCGCGGTCGCGCGCTCGGGC
>CAYHCR010000730.1:0-2925 GCA_964354895.1 uncultured Myxococcales bacterium
TTCTACGCCAAGATCCCGATCGTCATGCGGGTGACCGGCAACTACCACGAGATCGCCGTCTTCTTCGACGCCGTGGGGAAGCTCAAGCGCATCGTGAACATCAACAACATCGAGCTGAAGAACCCGAAGCCGCGCAACGAGAAGATGGTCGTTGAGGCCTCGTACCTCGCCACGACCTTCCGCTTCCGCCCCGAGGCCGCCCAGGCCGCGGAGGCGAAGGGTGCGAAGGGCGCGAAGGGTGCGAAGGGCGCGAAGGCGGCCGGCGCGAAGCCAGAGGGAGCGAAGTGATGAACCGAATGTTCCTCGCCGCCTCGGTGCTCGCAGCGCTCCTCGCGCTCGCCGCCTGCGGAAGCGATGCGCCCGCCAAGGCGGCTCCGAAGGCGGCCGCTGCAGCGCCGGTCGATCCCGCGGCGAAGCCCGACGCCGGGTTGACGGTGGACGGTGGTGTCGCAGTGGTCGCCGAGGTCGCCGAGTACGTCTACTCTCCGGTCGCGAAGCGCGATCCGTTCCGGAGCTACTTCGACGAGGCCCCGGTCCAGGCGGAGGTCAAGGCGGAGACGCCGACCGCGCATTGCGGCCCGATCTGTGGCTGGGAGCTCGAGCAGCTCAAGCTCGTCGCCGTGGTCACGGGCATCGCGAGCCCTGTCGCGATGGTCGAGGACCCGGACGGCCGCGGCTTCCTGCTCCGCCGCGGGAGCTATGTTGGAAAGCGGTCCGGGAAGGTCTCCGACATCCGCCGAGACGCGGTCGTCGTGACCGAGCTGATTCGCCGCCGAGACGGCGCGCTCATCCCCGCCAAGTCGGAGCTCGTCCTCCGTGACAAGAAGGGGAAGGGCTCGGGATCGAGCAAGGAAGCGATCATCGACCTGAGCGCCGCGAGCGGTCAGAACGTCCCCTGATTTTGTGTCTCTCCCGGCGCAGCGCCGGGAGCCCAAGGATCCAGCGCCCCGCCGGGGCTCGGAGTGGCGAATGTCTCAGTACTCGATCCGAAAGTTCCGTCTGCCGGCTCTGATGGCAGCGACGATGCTCTCCGGAGCGACGCCGCTCGTCGCGGCCGCTGCCGGCGACGACGGGATCGTCGCGACGCGCGTCGACGAGGCGCCGGTGGCGAAGGCCGCCACGCGCGTCACCGACGTCAAGGTCCGCACGGCGGGGGGGCGCACACGCATCGACGTCACCGGAGACGGTGGCTTCGGCCGCGTCGAGCTGACGGAGCTCGCGTCCCCGCCCCGCCTCGCGCTCGATCTGATGGGCGTCGCGAAGGGCCCGAAGACGCCGCGCGACGTGAACGACGCCCGCGTGCGGGCCGTCCGCTTCGGCGCCCACGGGGATCACCTCCGGCTGGTGATCGACGGGGCCACCGCCGAGACGCTCCCGCCCTACGCGATCGAGCGCACCGCGACGGGCCTTCGGGTGTGGATCGGTGCGGCGACCGAGGCTGCGCCGGCCGTCTTGACCGCGGCTGCGCCTTCGACGGCGGTCGCCCCGATCAACGCCTCGCGAGAGCCGACCGTCGCCGATGTCCGCGTCGCCGGCACCGCCGAGGCCCAGGTCGTCGAGATCTCGCTCAACAAGCTCGCCGGCTACGAGCTCTCGCGGCCGGAGCCGGGGATCGTGGCGCTGACGCTCGCGCCCGGCGTCAAGCTGCCCTCGGAGCTCCGCCGGAAGATCGATGCCTCCGAGTTCGAGGGCCCGGTCGGCTCCGTCTCGACGTTCGAGGACCCTGCCAGCGGTCGTGTGCGGGTCGTCGTCGCGCTCACGGGTGAGGCGACGGACAAGGTGGTCGTCGACGGCACGCGGCTGAAGTGGACGTTCCGGGCCGAGGAGGGCGTCGGCGAGATCGTCGATGAGTCCGGCCGCGTGGTCCGAACTGCCAGCGCCGTGACCGCCGCGCCGGGCTACGCGCTCTCGAGCGTCGCCGGCCGCAGCAGGTACAAGGGCCGCCGTGTCAGCTTCGAGTTCAAGGACATCGACCTGCATAACTTGCTCCGCGTGATCGCGGAGGTCAGCAAGCGCAACATCATCCTGTCGGACGACGTGAAGGGCCGGATCACGATCCGCCTGCGCAACGTCCCGTGGGACCAGGCGCTCGACCTGATCCTCAAGACGAAGGGCCTCGGCAAGGAGGAGAGCGGCAACATCATCCGCATCGCGCCGCTCAAGCAGCTCGAGGAGGAGGCGACCCTCCGCCGCAAGGCGAAGGAGGAGATGGAGGCCTCGTCTCCGCAGAAGGTCCGGATCATCCCGGTGAATTACGCTCGCGCGAAGGACCTGGAGGGCAAGGTCAAGGATCTCCTGACGCCCAAGCGTGGCACCGTCACGGTCGACGCCCGTACGAACACGCTGATCGTCAAGGACGCAGTCGAGGTGCTCTCGAAGGCCGAGGGCCTCGTCCGCTCGCTCGACACCCAGACGCCGCAGGTCCTGATCGCCAGCCGGTTCGTCGAAGCGGCGAGCAACTTCACCTCCGAGGTCGGCATCCAGTGGGGCGGGTCGCTCTCCGCCACCGCCGCGACGGCCAACTCGACCGGCTTGGTCTTCCCGTCTGAGATGGCGGCGACCGGCGGTCTGCAGCCGTTCACGCCGCTCGGCGTCCCGGCCCAGCCGAATTGGGCGGTCAGCTTCCCTGCGGCGGTCGGCGGCGATGAGGGCAGCGCGCTCGGCATGCACTTCGGGTCTGCCGGCGGCGCGGCGCTGCTCAACCTGCGCCTCTCCGCGCTCGAGAAGATGGGGACGATCAAGACGGTCAGCGCGCCCCGGGTCCAGACGATCGACAACAACGAGGCGGTCATCTCGACCGGTGTCTCGCTGCCGTTCTCGCAGGTCTCCGCGACGGGCGTGAACACGGTCTTCGTCGAGGCGAAGCTCGAGCTGAAGGTCACGCCGCACGTCACGGCGGACGGCTCGATCCTCATGAAGGTCTTC
>CAYHCR010000731.1:0-2922 GCA_964354895.1 uncultured Myxococcales bacterium
TTCCGGCCGCTCGATGCCGGCGTCGTCGCGCCGTAGGCTTGCCGCCCTCCGCGACGGGGGGCAGGATTCTGAACATGCTCATCGGGCTTCGGCGGCGCCTCCTCCAGCGAGGAGAATTCAACTGGCTCGTGCTCGCGGTCCTCGCGGGCGCGGCGGTGGTGATCTACGTGGCGGCGATCTTTCTGCCACCCTGGTCCCGCAACCGCCGCGTGACCGCAGCGCTGCGAGAGGCCTGCTTCCAAGCCTACAACTTCAAGGACAGGGACAACGATATCAAGGCGGCCATCATCGCCAAACGCATCAAGCTCTGGGGCAAGGACACCGAGCCGTTCGGCGAGTATCCGCACTTCGAGCAGCAGGACATCATCATCACCCGGGACACGACCGAGGCCACGATCACGATCGAGCTCTCCTACACCGTGACGGTGCCGTTCCCGCTGCTCGAACAGTCCCGCGAGATCACCTACGAGATCTCCGAGATCGGCACGACCCTCTCGCCGGCGGCCGAGGCCAAGAAGAAGGGGAAGTCGATGCTGGAGCAGTGGTTCGAGTGACGCCTCTCGCCGCAACCCTGCTCGACTCGGAAGGTCTGCAGGCTGCGATCGAGCAGATGGCGATCCGGATCCTCGAGGCCTCCGGGGACGGCTCGCTGCTCCGCCTCGTCGGCATCGAGCGCGGCGGCCCGCCCGTCGCGCGGCGCCTCGCGGCGGCGATCGAGCGGAGGACGGGGCGTCGGCCGCCGATCGGCTCGCTCGACATCGCGCTCTACCGCGACGACCTCGCCGCGCATCCCGTCCCGCGCGTCGGCCCGACGGACCTGCCTTTTGACGTCCAGGGCGCGGACGTCGTGCTCTGTGACGACGTGCTGCACACCGGTCGGACCGTGCGCGCCGCGCTCGATGAGCTCACCGATTTTGGCCGGCCGCGGCGCGTCTTCCTCGCGGTCGTCGTCGTTCGGGAGGGGCGCGAGCTGCCGATCCAGCCCGACTTCGTCGCGCTCGCGGCGGCGTGTGGCGACGACGAGACGATCGAGGTCCGGTTCGCCGAGCGGGACGCCGTCGACGAGGTCGTGCGCGTCGCGCGGCGCGCTTGACGGTGGCCGACGCGCTCGCGCGGCGCCCGTTCGCCGAGCTCGAGGTCAGCATGCACCGGCTCGCGATCCTCAAGGACGGCGCGCAAGCCTTCCCGGCGATGCTGGCCGCGATCGCGAGCGCGCGGCACTTCGTCTGTCTCGAGAGCTACATCCTCTGCGACGACGCGACCGGGCGCCGGTTCGCCGAGGCGCTCGCCGAGAGGGCCCGGGCGGGCGTGGAGGTGAGCCTGCTCTTCGACGGCTGGGGCTCGGATCTCTCCGATGACTTTCTGGCAGAGCTTCACGCCGCCGGCGTCCGGACCGTGTCGTTCCATCCCGTGAGGCTCGAGGGCCACCTCGGCCGCCTCATCGCCCGCGTCTACCGCCGCAACCACCGCAAATCCCTGATCGTCGACGGCGCCGTGGGCTTCACCGGCGGCCTGAACCTGTCCGACGACTACGCGGCGCGCGAGGACGGCGGCAACGGCTGGCGCGACACGCACGTCCGGCTCGAGGGTCCGGCGACGGCGGAGCTGCTCCATCTCTTCCTCGAGACCTGGCGCCGGAGCAAAGGCGCGCCGATCGACGAGGCTCGCTACCGCCCGGGCGGCCGCCGACCCGATCCCGCCGTGCGCGTCATCGGCTCCGAGCTGCGCGCGAACAAGAAGCGGATCCGGCGCGCCTACGTCGACGCGATCCACGGCGCGCGGGAGCGGATCCAGCTGACGAACGCCTACTTCCTCCCGACCTTCGGTGTGCTGCGCGCGCTGACGCTCGCTGCGCGGCGGGGCGTGAAAGTGCAGGTGATCCTCGCCGGCGAGACCGACGTGAAGGCGGTCCGGGCCGCCGCGCGCTCCGTCTACGGCCGACTGCTGCGCGCCGGGATCGAGGTCTACGAGTGGCAGGGGCGCGTGCTGCACGCGAAGACCGCGGTCGTGGATGGGACGTGGAGCACGATCGGCTCCTCGAACCTCGACGCGCTCTCGCTGCGCGTGAACCTCGAGGTGAACGCGGTGGTCGAGGACGCGCGGTTCGGCGCGGCGATGGAGCGGCTGTTCGTGGAGGATCTGCCGCACTGCCGGCAGATCACGCTGAAAGAGTGGCGCCACCGCCCGCTCCTCGATCGCTTCGTCTCCTGGTTCGCGTTCCTCTTCCGCGAGTGGATGTGACCGCGCCGCCGGCCGTTCCCTTCCCGATCCCGCCGTGCTAGTTCCCGCGCCCGCCATGGCGATGCGGCAGCGGCACCTCCTCGGGATCGAGTCGCTCGGGCGCGCGGACGTCGAGGACGTGCTCGCGCTCGCGACCTCCATGAAGGAGGTCCTCCGCCGGGACCTCAAGAAGGTCCCCACCCTCCGCGGCAAGAGCGTCATCAACTGCTTCTTCGAGTCGAGCACCCGGACCCGTTCGCGCTTCGAGATCGCCGCGAAGATCCTCTCCGCCGACGCGGTGAACTGGACCTCGAGCGGCTCGTCGACCAGCAAGGGCGAGACGCTGATCGACACGGCCCGGAACCTCGAGGCGATGCGCCCCGACGTCCTCGTCATCCGTCACGCCTCCGCAGGCGCGCCGCACCTCGTCGCCTCGCGCGTGAAGTGCGCCGTCGTCAACGCGGGCGACGGTCAGCACGAGCACCCCTCGCAGGCGCTGCTCGACGCCTTCACGCTGCGCGAGCGCTTCGGCTCGCTCGAGGGCCGCACCGTCGCGATCGTCGGAGACATCCGCCACTCCCGCGTCGCGCGCAGCAACGTGCGTTGTCTCACGCTGCTCGGCGCAAGCGTAAAGCTATGCGGGCCGCCGACGATGCTGCCGCCCGGGATCGAGGCGCTCGGCTGTACGACCACGCATGATCT
>CAYHCR010000732.1:0-2916 GCA_964354895.1 uncultured Myxococcales bacterium
GGCGCTCTTGATGTTCGCCGCCGCGCCCGCAGCCCCGCCCACGCAGCTCCGCTGGCTCGTGGCGGATCTGGCCGCGCCGGAGCTGGCCGCGATCGTCGCGCTCGACGCCAACGATGTCGCAGCAGAACTGCCCGTCGGCCTCCGTATCGAGCTCGACGGCGTCGTGGTGTCGCCGACCCGGCGAGGCTGTTTCCTTGAGATCCCGCTTCCGCGCGGCGCCCGCTCGCTGCGCGCCCTGGCGCCCGGCCTGCCCGAGGCGCGGCGCGAGCTCCCGAGCCCGCCCGAGCGGCGCAGCGTGGGGCTCGCCGTGGAGCCGGCTGCGCCGGTGAAGGGGCGCGATCTCGAGGCGACCGTCCAGCTCGAGGTGCGCGCGCCCGATGGCAGCGTCGACGTCGCCGCGCGGCCGCCCCTCCTCGTCGCGAGCGGTGGGACGCTCTCGCCGCTCGTAGCGGTGGGCCCCGGACGCTTCTCGGCGCGCTGGCTGCTCCCGACCCGACGCGCGCCCGAGGTCGCGGTCCTCGTCGCGTTCGTGCCGTGGCCGCACGACGACGCGCCGTCCGGATCGCTCGGCGCGCTGCGCGTGCCACTGGCCACGGCGATTGAGCTGCCGGGGCACGCCGAGCGAGCGGGCGTCGAGGTGACGGCTCGGCTTGGAGGCATGACCTTCGGACCGGTCCGGACAGGTCCGGACGGTCGCTTCCAGCTCCCGGTCGTCGTGCCGCCTGGCGCCAGCCGGGCGAGCGGCGAGACGCACGACAGAGGCGGCCTCCGGCAGAGCTTCCCGATCGAGCTGGGGCTCCCGGAGATGCCGCGGCTCGCCTGCGTGGCGGCGCCGGCCCACCGCGTGGCGGGCGGTCGCGTGCCGTTGCGGGTCGCTTGTGCGGCGAGCGAGGCGGATGGTCGGCCGGCCGACCGGGCGGCGCTGCGGGCGCGGGCCGACGGGATCGCGCCGCGGCCCCTCGTCGCGATCGGCGGCGGGCTCTTCGAGCTGTCGATCGCGCCCGGGGAGCCGCTGCTCGGCGCGCCCCGGCTCGTGGTCGAGTTCCCAGCGGCGGGCCCTGCGTCGAGCGTCGTCCTGGAGCGGCCGCTCGCTGCCGGGCTGCCAGCGTCCCTGGAGGCGGCACCGTCGGAGGCGCCGGCGATCGCCGGTGGAATGGCGGAAGTTACGCTGCTCGCGCGGGACTCGAGCGGCGCGCCGGTGGAGGGCGCGCGCGTTCGCCTCGCGGATCCGCCCGGCGTCGAAGGCCGCACCGATCGGACCGGTCACGTGCGGATCGCCATGCCGGCCGGGCCGAAGGCCGGGCTGCGGGAGCTCTCGTTCGAGGCTCGCCCCGGGACCTCGGGGGCTCCTGCGCGGGTGCGGCTTCACCGGGAGGGCGCGGCGCTCGTCGCGAGCGTCTCGGACGCCGAGGGGCGGCCGGTACGGGGCGCTGCGCTGGACGGAGGTGGCGTGACCGACGCCGACGGCGTCGCGCGGCTGCCGATCGGGCCGATCGCGCGCGGATTCGTCGAGCACGAGGTCCGGCTCGCGGACAACGCGCTCGTGGGCGGCCGACTCGTCGAGGTGCCGCTGCCCGACGGCGCGACCGCGGGCTGGGGCGACGCCGCGCCCGTCGCGCCCGCGAGGGCGGCCACCTCGCTCGACGTCCTCTCTCGCGCAGTCCTGCTCGAGCTCGAGGTCAGCGGTCGCGCCGTGCGTTGGGGCGCGCGCGGGCCGGCGGAGGGCCTCGAGATCGAGCTGACCGGCGGGCGCTGGCTCGAGCGCACGGCCGGCAGCGGCCCGGGCCGCGGGATGGTCGAGCCCGGCCCGGGCGGCGCCACGCTGCTCCTGCGGGATCCGGCGAGCGGCGCAGCGGCGATGGCCTTCGTGCCGCCATGAGCCCGCTCGCCGTCGCTGGCCTGCTCGCCGCGCTGCTCGCCGCGCCGTCGGAGCGCGCCACGGTCCTCGGACAGCTCTGCTGGGACCTGGACGGCGATGGCCGATGCGCGCCCGAGGAGCCCGCTGCGGTCGGCCTGCCGGTCGTCGCGAGCAGCGGCGAGGTCGCGGTCGCGGACGCCGACGGCCGCTTCCATCTGCGCCTGCGCGCCGCCCCGTCGCACGACGGCTCGTCGATCGCGCCACTGGCCGCGTCGCTCGCGATCGCGGTCGATCTGCGCGCCTTCGGTCAGGCCGCAGCGGCGCGTCCGGTCGACCCGCTTCCGTTCGGCGCGACGCTGGTGGAGTTCGCGCTGCCGCTCCCTCCCTCGCCGGCGCTCGCCGCGCCCCCGCTGCGCATCGAGGCGGTCCGGGGCGTCGGCGAAGCGCTGGAGGTCCGCCTCGGCGCCTCCCTGCCTGCGGGGCAGCGGTTCCTCGGGGCCGACGCGGGCGCGCTCTGGCTCCCCGCCCGGCGAGGCCGCAACGAGGGCTGCGCGGTCCTGGAGGACGCGGAGGGTGGGCGCGCGCTGCTGCGCGTCGTGCTCGTGCGGACGGAGACGCTCGGCCGCACGCTGCTCGTCCCGGAGCCTTCGGAGCAGCTCGCGAGCGCGCGCGTCGTTCCGGGATTCGTCGGCGCGGGGGCGCGCTGGGATGCGGCCGGTCGCTTCGTGCCGGCGCTCGATCCCGCGACGCGGGCGGCCCCGCTCGCCGCCGGGGGCTGCGTCGCGCCCCTCGCGCCCGCGCAGGGCGTGCCGGCAGCGCTGCTCGTGTCGCGCCTGGAGCTGGAGGTGGGCCTCGGCGCGGCCGTGACCGGGCGCGGCGGCGGCACGCTGTTCGCTGACGCGCCGCTCGCGGCCGGACTCTCCGTGCGCGGCGGGTTCGCCCTCGACGAGCGGGACGCGGCGGCGCTCGCGGCCGGGGACGCGAGCGCGCTGCTCGCGCCGCGGGACGGCGCGCCGCTGGAGCCGCTCGACGTCCGGCGGGAGCTGTCGCTGTTCGCC
>CAYHCR010000733.1:0-2912 GCA_964354895.1 uncultured Myxococcales bacterium
AGGCGAGCGTCTCCGCCACGACGTCGGACTACTTCGGGCAGATCCAGCTGATCGCGCCGACGACGACGGTCCTCGCCTCCGGCGGCTCGATCCCGGCCGCGTCCCCGGTCACCACCGCCGAGGTCACCACGGGCGGCCCGCGCGCGGCGGCGCTCGAGGGCGTGCTCGTGCGGGTCAACGACGTCTCCGTCACGGCGCTCGACGCGGCGTTCGGCGAGTACGTGCTCGAGGACGGCCTGCGCGTGAACGACCTGCTCTACGCGACGGCGCCGTTCCCGCTCGTCGGAGACTCGTTCCTCTCGATCACCGGCTGCCTGAACCTCCGCAACGCGAACAGCAAGATCGAGCCGCGAGATGCCGCGGACCTCGTCATGGGCACGCCGCGCCTGCTCGCGATCGACGGTGCGCCGTCGTTCGTCGCGGTCGGTGACGTCGACCTCGCGAGCCACCCGACGGCGCTCACGGCGCGCCTCTCGAGCGTCGCGCTCGTGGACATGTTCGTCACCGTGACGGCCCTCCCTGCGGGCGTCGTGACGATCGCGGGCGGCGGCGTCACGATCCTCGCGGGGCAGACCTCCGCGACGCTGCTCTTCACGGGCGTCGCGCCAGGCACGGCGACGCTCACGGCGACGCTCGACGCGGCGATCCTGAACGCCGACGTGACGGTCTACGACGCGGCGATCCCGGCGCGGCTCGCCGGGATCTCGCCGGCGTTCGCGACGGCGGCGGTCGGCAGCACCATCCCGATGGCGGTCCACTTCGATCGCCCCGCGGACGGCACCGAGGTCGTGACGCTCGCGCTGCTCCCGGCGAACGCGGGCGCGATCCCGGCGACGATCACGCCGGCCGCGGGCGCGCTCACGGCGACCTTCGACTACGTCGACGGCGCGACGGTGGCGGCCGCGCAGGTCACTGCCACCCTCGGCGCTGACTCGTCCAATTCGAACCTCACGCTCGTCGCTTCGGTCGGCGCGCTCGTGATCAACGAGGTCGACTACGACATGCCGGGCGCAGGCGACTCGCTCGAGTTCGTCGAGCTCAAGAACGGCACGGGCTCGTCGATCAGCCTGGCTGGCGCGCGGCTGGTCTTCCTCAACGGCAACGGCAACGCGGAGTACCGGCGGGTCCTGCTCGACGGCGTGACGATCGACGCCGGCGGCTACGTCGTCGTCGGCTCCGCTGCGGTCGCGCCGAGCGTGCCGGCGGCGACGCCCTTCGTCGACATCGGCGCGGCGATCGACGCGATCCAGAACGGCGCGCCGGACTTCGTCCTGCTCATCGCCGCGGACGGCTCGCTGATCGACGCGCTCGCGTACGAGGGCGCCGCGCCCGCGGTCACGATCGACGCGGTGACGTACCTCGCGAACGAGGTCGTCAGCGGCACGGCGACCACCGCGATCGACCTCGGGGCCGGCTCCGTCTGCCGCATCCCGGACGGCAACGACTCCGGCAACGACGCCTTCGACTTCGCCTTCGTCGTGACGTCGACGCCGGGCGCGGCGAACGTGCCGTAGCCGCCTCCCTACGCAGAGCTGCACGACGCGGCGCGCTCGATCTCCTCGGAGATCGGCGCGCCGCGCTTCGTTCGCCGCCGTCGCGGTGCGCGCGGAGAGGGGAATTCTGTCGGCGCGTCGTGGTTTTTGCCCGGCTTGACGGCGTGCGTGGGCTACGATCCGGAAATCCGCAACGGAGGATCGATGGGCGCGCCGCACCCCGCCACGCTGCATCACCAGGGCCGCATGCTGACGGGCACCGCGATGCTCGAGACCGGCGAGCTCGTCTTTGAGGGCGACGAGACGCTCCGCGTGCCGCTCGACGGCACCGAGCGCGTCGAGCTGCAGGGCGGCGCGCTCCTGCTCGGCCGCGGCACGGAGAGCTGGGTCTTCGCGCTCGGCCCCAAGGCCATGGAGTGGGCAGAGAAGATCCGCAAGCCCAAGGGGCGCCTCGAGAAGCTCGGCGTGCGGTTCGGCCAGCAGGCCGCGATCCTCGGGCCGATCGATCCGACGCTCGCGGGCGAGCTGACGGCGGCGGGCGTGATCGTGCACACCGGGCGCGTCCCGTCGGGCATGCACCTGGTGTTCTTCGGCGTGAGCTCCAAGGAGAGCCTCGCGCCGCTCGCGACGCTGCGCAGCCGGCTCTCGGCCGATGGCGCCGTCTGGATGGTCCGGCCCAAGGGCCGCGGCGCGCTGGACGACGGGACGATCCGGGACGCGGCGAAGGCCGTCGGGCTCGTCGAGGCCAAGTCGCTCCCGTTCGCGCCCGCGCACGTCGCCACGCGGTACGAGCCGCCGCGGGTGGAGCGGGTCGTCGAACCGGTCGCGACGGCGGTCGCCGTGGCGCCGGCGAAGAAGGCGGCGCCGATGAAGGTGGCGGTGAAGAAGGCGGCGCCCGCGAAGGTGCCCGCGAAGAAGGCGGCGCCGGCGAAGGTGCCCGCGAAGAAGGCGGCGCCGGCGAAGGTGCCCGCGAAGAAGGCGGCGCCGGCGAAGGTGCCCGCGAAGAAGCCGGCGCCGGCGAAGGTGCCCGCGAAGAAGCCCGCTCCGGCGAAGGTGCCCGCGAAGAAGCCGGCGCCGGCGAAGGTGCCCGCGAAGAAGTCCGCGCCAGCGAAGGCCCCCGTGAAGCAGGCGGCGCCCGCGAAGAAGCCCGCCCTCACGAAGGAGTCCGCTCCGGCGAAGGAGGCCACGCCAGCGAAGCAGCTCGCGCCTGTGAAGCGGCCCACGACGGCCGGGAAGCTGGTCACGGCGGCCTCGAGGTTCGTGGCCGCCGCGAGGGGGCTGGTCGGGTCGAAGGGTTCCGCCCCCGACAAGCGGCCGCCCGGCCGCGGCTGAAGCGCCCTCCGTTCAGCGCCTCGGGCCCGCTCGGCGGTTCAGCGGGGCAACTCGACGATCCACGTGTCGCCCCGCTCCGCGGCCTCT
>CAYHCR010000734.1:0-2912 GCA_964354895.1 uncultured Myxococcales bacterium
CTTGCCGACCACGTCCGGCACCGGTGCTTCCAGCAGACCGCTCGCCACTGCCCCCTCCCCGCGACGCTCGGACCGGCTACGCCCCCCATCCTCCTTTTGGTTCATCGGCTGCAGGTGCTGGTAGCGTCCGCGCCGTGCGAAAGCCTCGATACGTCTGCCTGCATGGCCACTTCTATCAGCCCCCGCGCGAGAGCCCGTTCACCGAGGCGATCGAGGAGCAGGACTCCGCGGCGCCGTTCCATGACTGGAACGCGCGGATCCTCGCGGAGTGCTACCGGCCCAACGCCGGCGCCCGGGTGCCGGCGCCCGGCCGGCCCATCGAGCGACTCGTCGACAACTACCGCCACCTCTCCTTCAACTTCGGGCCGACGCTCGCGTCCTGGCTCGCCGCGGAGGATCCCGCGACGTGGCGGGCGATCGTCGCGGCCGACCGCGCCTCCATCGCGGCGCGCGGCAGCGGCAACGCGATCGCGCAGGCCTACCACCACGCGATCCTCCCGCTCTGCAACGATCGCGATCGGCGGACCGAGATCCGCTGGGGCCTGCAGGACTTCACGGCGCGGTTCGGGCGGCGCTCGGCGGGGCTCTGGCTGCCGGAGTGCGGCGCAGACCTGCCCACGCTCGACGCCGTGGCGGCGGAGGGCGTCTCGTTCGTGCTGCTCTCGCCCTACCAGGCGGCCTCGGTGCGGGGGCCGGAGGGCGGCTGGCACGACGTCGGCGGCGCGCGCCTCGATCCGACCCGGCCGTATCGCGTCGCGCTCCGGTCCGGCCGGGAGATCACGGCGTTCTTCTATGACGGGCCGATCGCGCGGGCGATCGCGTTCGAGGGCGGGCTCTCGAGCGGCGTGGAGCTCGCGCGGCGGCTCGAGGCGGGCTTCCACGGCGGCCGCGGCCACGTCGAGTTCCTGAACGTGGCGGTCGACGGCGAGACCTTCGGCCACCACCACCGCGGCGGCGAGGCGGCGGTCGCGGAGGCGTTCGAGCGGCTGCGCGGACGCGGCATCGTCGCGACGAACCCGGCCGCGTTCCTCGCGCGGCATCCGGCGACGTTCGAGGCGCGGATCCACGAGCCGAGCGCGTGGAGCTGCGCGCACGGCGTGGGACGCTGGAAGGACGACTGCGGCTGCAACGCCGGCGGCGGGGCGGGCTGGAACCAGCGCTGGCGCGCGCCCCTGCGCCGGGCGCTCGAGAAGCTCCGCGACACGCTCGCGCTCTACTACGAGCGCGCCGCGGCGCCGCTGCTGCAGGACCCGTGGGAGGCGCGCGACGCATCGGTGGCACTGCTGCTCGATCCCTCCGAGGCGCACCGCGAGGCGTTCCTCCGCAAGCGCGCGACGAAGCCCGGCGCGCTCGACGGGCGCGAGGCGCGGCTGCGGGCGCACAAGCTGCTCGAGCTGCAGCGCAACGCCCTGCGGATGTTCACCTCCTGCGGCTGGTTCTTCAGCGATCCTTCGGGGCTCGAGACGGTGCAGATCCTCCGCTACGCGGGGCGCGCCGTGCAGCTCTGCCGAGAGACGGGCGGCCCGGACCTCGAGGCGGTGTTCGTCGCGGACCTCGCCGCGGCCGAGAGCAACGCGGCGGAGCACGGCGACGGCGCGAAGATCTGGGCAAAGTCCATACGGCCGCAGGTCGCCTCGCTCCCGCGGCTCGCGGGCGAGCGGGCGATGGCGCGCCTCTTCGTGCCGACGCCGCCGACGGAGGAGGCCCGGCTGGGGCACCACCTGCACGCGCGACGCTGGCGGCGCGACGAGGCGGGCACGACGGCGCTGGGTGCAGGCGAGCTCGTGCTGACGAGCGAGCGGACCGGCGAGCGCGCAGAGGTGCACGTCCTGGCGCTCGCGATGGGCGGGCCGGACGTCCGCTGCCTCGTGCGCGCGGTCGGAGATCCTGCGGCGCGCGCGACGGAGGACGAGGCGTTCGAGGCGCTCGCGCGGTTCGCGCCCTCCGAGGTCGCGCGCCGCGTCGTGCCGGGGCCCGGCGCGATCGAAGTGCAGCTGCGCGAGGTCTTCCTCGACGAGCGTCGGGCGCTCGCGCGGCGGCTCACCGCCGACGTCTTCGAGCGCCAGGAGGCGGTGCTGCAGCGGGTCTTCGAGGAGGGGCGCGCGCTGCTGCGCGGCCTGACCGCGATCGACGCGCCCCCGCCCGAGCCGCTGCGGGTGGCGGCCGGCCTCTCGCTGGGCCACGCCTATCGCGCGCTCGCGACCGAGGTGCTCGACGGCGAGCGGGCGCCCGTCGACGCGATCGAGCCGGCGAGGCGGCTCTGCGCCGAGGCGGCGGCGCTCGGGGTGCGGCTCGAGCGCGAGTGGGCCAAGGCGCGGCTCGAGGCCATCGTCGCGACGAGCCTCTCGGCGATCGCCGTGCAGAGCGAGCCGGCGGCGGCGCGCGCGGTGCTCGAGCTGCTCGCGTTCGCCGAGGCGCTCGGCCTGCCGCGCGAGCTCCCGGCGGCGCAGGTCGCGCTCTGGCGGGGCCGCGAGGCGATCGCCGCCGGGCTCGGCCGGGAGCGGCTCGTCGAGCTCGGCCGCCAGCTCGGGTTCGCCGACGAGGCGCTGCTCGGCGGCCCGGCGCCCGCCGAGCCCAGCGAAGATCCGATGCTGCTCGACCCGCCCGCGCCGCCCCCGGCGACGCCCGATCCGGACGGCGACGCGTCGTGACCACGTGGATCGTCGGCGACGTGCACGGGTGCGCGCACGAGCTCGAGGCGCTGCTCGCCCGGCTCAAGCCCGCGCGCGAGGACCGCGTCGTGCTCGTCGGCGATCTCTTCGACAAGGGGCCCGAGCCGGCCGCCGTGCTGGCGCTCGTGCAGGCACACGGCCTGCTCGCGGTGCTCGGCAACCACGACGTGCTCGTGCGCGACCACGGCCGCCACCGGCTCGGGCTCGCGCCCAAACCGCCCTACGCGGCCTCGCCGTACG
>CAYHCR010000735.1:0-2908 GCA_964354895.1 uncultured Myxococcales bacterium
CGGCCCGCCTATCCGGTGCGCGCGCCGCCGCCGGTCCCGCGCGTGCTCGCCGAGGCGGCGGCGAAGAGCGCCTTCCATGCGCTCGAGCCGTTCCTCTTCACCGCGGTGCGCGAGCGGCTGCGGCTCGGCGCGGCGGCGAGCGTCGGAGAGCACCGGCGCATCGTCTGCCTCTTCGTGAACGTGCGCGGCCTCGATCCGCTCGACCGCGGCGAAGAGGCGCGGGCCTTCCTGGGCCGGCTGCTGCGCGCGGTGTCGCGCCACGGCGGCATGGTGAACAAGTTCGAGAGCGCCGACAAAGGGCTGCTGCTCATGGCGCTGTTCGGCGCGCAGGCGGGCCACGAGAACGACGAAGAGCGGGCCTGCGCGCTCGCGCTGCACCTGCTCGACGAGGCGAAGGCGGCGCGCGCGGCCGGGATCCAGGTGGAGCTGCGCGCCGGGATCAACGGCGGCGCCGCGTTCGCGGGCGACGTCGGCGCGAACGTCCGGAAGGAATTCACCGTCATCGGCGACGCCGTGAACCTCGCCGCTCGGCTGATGTCGAGCGCGGCGTGGGGCGGCGTGCTGCTCGGCGGCTCGCCCACGCAGCGCGTGCAGCAGCGCTTCCGGCTCGCCCGGAAGGACGATCTGCACGTCAAGGGGCGGGCGGAACCTGCGCAGGTGCACGAGCTGACCGGCGAGCTGCCGCGCGTGGCGAGCCGGCCGACGCGCGGCTCGGGCGGCCGGCTCGTCGGCCGGACCTCGGAGCTCGTCGCGATCGACGCGGCGCTCGCGGGCGCCGGGGCCGGGCGGGGCGGGGCGATCTGGCTCGCCGGCGAGGCGGGGACGGGCAAGTCGCGGCTCGCGCGAGAGGCGGCCTCGCGCGCGCAGGCCGCCGGGTTCGAGGTGCTCGAGGCCGAGTGCGCCTTCGACGGGCCCGAGACGCCGTGGTTGCCGCTGCGCTCGATCGTCCGTGCGCTGCTGCAGCTCCCACCGATCGTGGTGGCCGCCGACGCGGCCGCGCGGCTGCGCGAGCGGCTCGCGGAGGCCGGAGAGCCCGAGGTGCGGGCCCTCGAGGTCCTGCTCGGCGTGCCGTCGCCCGGCGTCGCGGTGCCGCCGGCACCGAAGGTCTCGGCGCTCTTCCTGCGGCTCGTCGAGCGCGCGTGCGCCCGCAAGCCGCACCTCTTCGTGCTCGATGATCTGCAGTGGATCGACTTCCTCTCGCGCGTCGCCCTCGGCGGCCTCGCGCAGCAGGCGACGACGCAGCGGCTCCTGCTCTTCGGCGCGGGACGGCCGCCGCTCGATCCGCCGGGTCCCGGCGCGCGGCTCGGCCTCGGGCCGCTCGGCAGCGAGGACGCGCGCGCGCTCGCGCGGCTGCGGCTCGCGGGCCTCGCGACGGAGGCGCGCATCGAGGTCGTCGCGACCCGCGCAGCCGGCAATCCTTTCTTCGTGGAGGAGCTCGCGCGCGCCGTGGTCGACGCGAGCCTGCGCGGCGCCGGCTCGGCCGAGGAGCTGCCTCCGACCGTGCAGGCCGTGGTGCAGGCGCGGCTCGATCGGCTCGATCCGCTCGACCGAGAAGTCTTGCGCGCCGCGGCCGCGTTCGGCCGGACCGTCTCCGAGGAGCTGCTCGCCGAGGTCGCGCCGCCGGGCTGCGGGGGGCCGCGCCTGGCGCAGGCGCTCGAGGCGCTCGATGGCGCAGAGCTGCTCGAGCCGGCGGGGCCCGGGACCCGCGCGTTCCCGCAGGGGCTCCTGCGCGAGGTCGCCTACGAGGGCATGCCGTTCGCGCGCCGCCGGCAGCTGCACCGTGACATCGGCGCCGCGCTCGAGCGCTGGCTGGGAGACAACCCGGCGCAGCAGGCGGAGGTCCTCGCCCACCACTTCGGCCTCGGGGAGGACGAGCGCGAGTTGCCGTACGCGGAGCTCGCGGCGCAGCGCGCCCGGCGGCTCGGGCGACACGAGGCGGCGGTGCGGCTCTGGCGGCGCGTGGTCTCTGCGGCGCCGGCGCAACAGGCCGAGCGGCGCAGCCGGGCGCTCGCGCACCTCGCGGAGACGCTCGCGGATCTGGGCCGGCACGACGAGGCGATCGAGGCGGCCCGGCGGCTCGAGTCGCTGGCGGACGGTGACGCCTCGCGCGCGGTCGAGGCCGCGACGCTCGCGGCCCGGGCGCTCGCCTTCCGGGGGCAGCTCTCCCGCGCGCGGGAAGAGGCCGAGCGCGCCGTCGCGCAGGCGAACGCGATCCCGGCGCCGCTGCTCGCCGCCCACGCCCGCCAGGTGATCGCCTACGTCGAGTGGGGCACCGGGGACTTCAAGGCGGCCGACGTCACCCTGCGCGGCGTCGCGGCGATCGCGCGATCGACCGGCGATCGCGCCTGGCTCGTGCGGGTGCTCCATCACCTGGCCTTCGCGGCGCACCAGCGGGCGCAGCCGCACGAGGAAGATCGCCTGCTCGAAGAGGTGCGGATCCTCTCGGAGGGCTTCGGCACGAGGCAGGAGCGGATCCGCGCGTTGACGCTGCGCACGCTCGTCGCGGTGCGGCGGCTGGAGCTCGGGCTCGCGGCAGAGGTCGATCGCGAGCTGCGCGAGGAGGCGGCGGCGAGCGACGAGCCGTTCCTCTCCGGCGGCGCGCGTCGGCTCGACGGCCTGCTCGCGCGCGCCGAAGGTCGGCTCGAAGGCGCGGCCGTCGCGCTGCGCTCCGCGGCCGAGCTCTACCGGGGTTGCGAGGCGCGCTACGACGAGGCGGACGCGCGCGCGCTGACCGCCGAGGTGGAGGCGGAGCGGGGGGCCCTGGCGGCGGCGCTCGAGGAGGCGGAGATCGCGACGCAGCGGGCGAGCGGGCACGGCGATCGGCTGGCGCTGGCGCGGGCGGGCTTCGCGCGCGGCTGGGTGGCGTGGCGGTGCGGGGACGCGGCGTCGGCGGCGCGGGAGGCCGACG
>CAYHCR010000736.1:0-2904 GCA_964354895.1 uncultured Myxococcales bacterium
CGTGGCGAGGCCCCAGAGCGCGAACGCGAGCAGGCCTGCGCCCAGCCCCGCGACCGAGGCGTAGAGCGGCCAGCGGGAGGGGAGCGAGGCGGCGACCGCGTCGGCGGTCGAGGCGGTGGCCGGGCGGGCCGTCGCGGGCGCGCCCGGCAGGAGGCCCGAGGCGCGCACGAGGCCGGGCGTCGGGACGCCCGCCGGCATGGTCATCTGCGCAGGTGTCCCGATCGCGGCGCGCGGCAGCGGCGGGGCCTTCGCGGCGGAGGCCGGCGCCGCCAGCGCGGCGCGGATGAAGCGACCGGCCGCCTCCCGCGGATCCGGCAGCCCCAGCCCCACCAGCAGCCCGCGCAGCTCTGCGGCGAACGCGGCCGCGTCGGCCGGCCGGAGCGCGGGATCCGGCGCGAGCGTGCGTCGCAGCAGCGCCGTCACCGCGGGCCCGACCTGTTCGCTCGGATCGTCGAAGGTGCCCGCGGCGATCCGCTGCAGCACGACGAGGGGACCGGCGCCGTCGAACGGCAGCCGCCCGCACATCACCTCATAGAGCGTCACGCCGAGCGCGAAGACGTCCTGCGCAGCGGTGGCGACCTCGCCGCGCGCCTGCTCGGGCGACATGTAGTCGGGCGTGCCGATCGCGCTGCCGGTGATCGTCAGCCGCGCGAGCTCCGCGAGCGACGCGATGCCGAAGTCCGCGAGCTTCACGATCCCGTCGCGCCGCAGAAACACGTTGTCCGGCTTCAGATCCCGGTGCACCACGCCGCGCGCGTGCGCCGCCGAGAGGCCGAGCGCGACCTCGTGCAGGATCGCAAGCGCCTCGGGCACCGGGATCGAGCCCATCAGCTGGAGCTGCTGGCGGAGGCTGCGCCCCTCGAGCAGCTCCATCACGAAGTAGCTCTCGGCCGACTCGTCGCCGGAGACGTCGAAGATCTCCACGACGTTGGGGTGGCCGATGCCCGCCGCGAGCCGCGCCTCGCGCTGGAAGCGCTCTCGCGCGGGCTTCGTCATGTCGAGGTGGCGGTGCAGCACCTTGAGCGCGACGGAGCGACCGAGCCGCCGATCGCGCGCGCGCCAGACCGTCGCCATGCCGCCGACGCCGACGAGCTCCTCCACGGCCCAGCGCTCGTCGACCTGCGGCGGCCGCGTGGGCTGGCGTCGCTGCACCTCCTGCCAGAGCACCGCGTAGAGCTCCATCCGCGCGCTCTTGCCGCGCAGCTCTGCCGCGCCCCGCGCCTCGATCGGCGGGCCGCCCGTCCCGAGCTCCGCGCGCACCGCGGCGCTCACCAGGATCTCCTCGGGCTTCGCCGCCGCCTCCACGCGCGCCGCGACGTTCACAGCGTCGCCGTAGACGTCCTCGTCGTCGACGAGGACCTTGCCGCAATGGACGCCGATGCGGATGCGGATGCGGTGGTCGGCGTGCGTCGTGGAGTTGTGCTGGCGCAGCGCCTGCTGCATCTGCACCGCGGCCTCGACCGCGTCGCGCGGCTGGTCGAAGACCGCCATGATCGCGTCGCCGATCGTCTTGAGCACGCGCCCGTGCGCCGCGCCGATGATCGGGAAGAGCAGGTCGTTGTGCTTCTGGATCATGCCGCGACCGGCGACGTCGCCGTGCTTCTCGAAGTATGCGGTCGAGCCCTTGATGTCCGTGAAGAGGATCGCGCAGAAGCGCTGGTGGTTCTCCGAGAGCAGCCGCTCGATCTCCTCGCGCTTGCGCAGGAGCTCCTGCACGGCCGCCGGCGTCGGGCGCGACTCGATCTCGTCCGGCTCCCGCCGCGCCGGACCGACCGCTGGCGTCGCCGGCTCGCTCACGGGAGCACGAGCTCCACCGCGCCGTAGGTGAGCTGGCCGGTCGCGGCGTCGACGCCCTCGATCACGAGCAGCGCGGCGGCGCCGGAGGGCAGCAGCGTCGGGCCGAGGGCCAGCTCGAAGTCCGAGAACCCGAGGAACTCGACCATCGGGTCGAAGCCCGTCGCGGCGTCCTGGCACTCGTCCGGGAGCGAGAAGAGCTGCGCGCCCCAGATCGCGCCGTCGTAGGCCGCCGAGAGCGTGACCCGCACCCCGTCGATCGGATCGACGGTGAGCGCCCGCACCGTGTAGCGGGCGCCGCCGCGATAGAGCACGGGCTCCGGGATCGCCGCGAGGGTGTTGAGCAGGCGCGCGCCGGAGCCGTCGTCGATCGTGGGCTGCACGTAGACCGGCCCCTCGTCGAGGACGCGACCGGGCCCGCCGATCCCGAAGATCCCCTCGACGCGATTGGCGAAGGGGAGGCCCGCGGGGATCCCGAGCGCCCAGCCGGAGTTGTCCGATCGCGTGATCTCGAGCCGCGTGATCGAGAAGGCGTAGTCCGAGTCCCACCGCGCCCAGAGCTGGCCGGTGCACGTGGAGCGCCACAACGACCACTGCGAGAAGGGCGCCTCGTCGTCGACGAAGACGCAGCGGTCCTGCTGGCAGCCCTTCCGATCGCCGCAGCCGCAGCTCGCGCCGCAGCCGTCGTCCTGCCCGCAGCTCACGCCGTCGCAGACGGGCAGGCACGCGGGCTGGCAGAGCTGCGCCGGATCGCAGCGCTCGCCGGCCTGGCAGACGCCGCAGATCGAGCCGCACCCGTCGTCGCCGCACTGCTTTCCGGCGCACGCCGGCTCGCACCGGAATTCGCAGCGACCCAGCAGCGAGCAGCCGAGCGCCTCGGGCGGGCAGACGCCGCAGACGTCGTCGCAGCCATCGTCGCCGCACTCCCGGTCCGAACAGTCGCGCGTGCAGCCGCGGTCGCAGACGCCGCCCGCCAGACACGCGCGGCCCTCCTCGCAGACCCCGCAGCTCCGGCCACAGCCGTCGTCCCCGCAGAACTTCCCTGCGCAGTCCGGCACGCAGGCGCCGCCGCCCGCGCCGCCGCCGCCGCCGACCCCGCCCGCGCCGCCG
>CAYHCR010000737.1:0-2904 GCA_964354895.1 uncultured Myxococcales bacterium
GACGCGAGGCACCCCGTCGTCGCCGGGGGGGGGGCGGTCTCCCTCACGGACCGCGCGCCCGGCCTGAGCGTCGGGCTCCCGCGGCTCGGCGCGGGCCAGGCCTTCGGCGAGATGGCGATCGTCACCGGCTCGCCCCGCTCGGCGTCCGTGAAGGCCACGGAGGAGACGCGGCTCAAGGTGCTCACCCGCGAGATCCTCTTCAAGCTCGTGCAGGCCGCGCCGCAGGTCGGCCTGATGATCGCCGGGGTGCTCGCCAAGCGGACCGAGGAGCTCAACCGCAACCAGTGGCTGGAGTTCGGCACGCTCAAGGGGCGCACGCTCGACCCGGCGCTCATCGAGCTGCTGCCGCTGAGCCTCATCAAGAAACATCGCATCGCGCCGGTGGCCCGCGGGCAGGGCACGGTCACCGTCGCGACGCCCGACCCGGGCAACCGCGTGGGGCTCGACGACGTCAAGGAATTGCTCGCCGGCGAGAAGGTGCGCGTACTGGCCGTGCCGGAGCCGGAGTTCATCGCGTGGGTCGCGACACACTTCTCCGGAGCAGGGCCGCGCGTGGCCGTGAAGTCCGGGCTGACGGCGAGCCAGGTCAATTACCTCACGGCCGCGAGCGACCGCGAAGACGAGAAGCAGGCCGCGACCGCGACCGCCAGCAGCCAGGACGTCGCGCAGCTGGTCACCACGATCATCCTCGGCGGGATCGAGCGGGGCGCCTCCGACATCCACCTCGAGCCCGACCGCAAGGGCGTGGTCGTGCGATACCGGATCGACGGGCAGCTGCTGCCGCGCGAGGGCATCATCCCCAAGAGCCTCCACGCGCCGCTGCTGTCTCGCCTGAAGGTGCTCGCGTCCCTCAACATCACCGAGCGCCGGCTGCCGCAGGACGGACGCATCTCGATGGAGATCGCCGGCCGCGGCTACGACCTGCGCGTCGCCACGGTCTGCACCAAGTACGGCGAGAAGGTGACGATGCGCGTGCTCGACAGCGCGAGCATCAAGCAGACGCTGAACCAGCTCATCTCCGCTGAGAAAGTGGCGCAGGTGGTGCGCAAGCTCTTCACCCAGCCCACCGGCCTCATCCTCGTGACGGGCCCGACGGGCTCGGGCAAGACGACCACGCTCTACGCGGCGCTGCGCGAGCGCATGAGCCAGCCCATCTCGATCTGCACGGTGGAGGACCCGATCGAGTACGACCTGCCGGGGGTCTCGCAGGTGCAGGTCAACGAGGCGGCGGGGCTGGGGTTCCCGGAGGTGCTGCGCGCGTTCATGCGTCTGAACCCCGACGTCATCTTCGTCGGTGAGATGCGTGACACAGCGACGGCGAAGCTCGCCTGCAGCGCGGCGCTCACCGGACACATGGTGATCTCCTCGCTGCACACCAACGACGCCCTGAGCGCCGTGGCCCGGCTGCAGAGCATGGGCGTCGAGCCCTACATGGTGGCGAGCTCCCTGCTGGGCCTCGTGAACCAGCGCCTGGTGCGCCGCATCTGCGCCAGCTGCCGGGCGGAGACCGTGCCCTCGGAGGCGATCCTCGACGGCCTGCGCGTGGCCGGCATGGCGATCGACCCCTCGCTGAAGTTCTACAAGGGCCGCGGCTGCGCCGTGTGCAACGGCGAGGGGTTCAAGGGGCGGGTGGGCATCTACGAGCTGCTCGTGGTGAGCAGCCGGGTGCGCGACGCGATCGCCCAGCAGGTGGATCTCCCCACCCTGCGCGCGGCCGCGATGGACGGCAGCTATGTGTCGCTGGCGCGCTACGCGAGCTTCGTGCTCGGCCAGGGCATCGTCGAGGCCAGCGAAGTCCTGCGGGTGGTCCCCCGCGAGCAGCAGTCCGGGTAGCGCTAGATCGCGAGCCGCACGCCGCCCTCGAGGCGACGCGCGATCGGCAGCGGTGCGCGGCAGGAGGGGCAGAGGCTCGCTTCGTCGCGCGCCCGGAACGAGCAGGCGGGGCACTCGCGCCGCCGGGCTCGCTCGAGCGCAGCGGCGATCGTGATAACGGCGCCGGAGAGCAACGCGGCGACGATCACGAAGACGAGGCCGACGACCGGCGCGGCGAGGATGGAGAGCCCGAGCCCGATCGACGCGCCGAGCTCGAAGCGAGAGAGCCAGCGGCGCGGGCCGCGCATGCCGGCGGACGCCGCGGTGAGGTGCGTGTGCACCTGCCGGCGCAGCCAGAACGTGCCGGCCGAGAGCACCACGCCGATGATCCCCGCGAGCCACGTCGGCGGCGCGACGTTGCCGGCGGCCTCGTAGACGCGCGCGAGCCCCGCCGCCGCGATGAAGCCGGCCGCGCCGCTCGTGCCGTAGCGCAGCACCGCGAGCAGCTCGGAGAAGTCGTGATCGCGCTCGAGGAATTCCTCTACGACCGCGAGCGCGAGCACGCCCGCCATCGCCGGCAGCTGCGTCGCGAAGATCAGATCGGGCGGAACGACGATGAGCCCGAAGCGGCCACCGACCATGCACAGCAGCAGCGTCAGCGCCGCGCGCGTGCCGGTGAGCGACGAGAGCCCGAGGAGCTGGAACGCCAGGCCGAAGGGGATCACGTGAGACCTCCGAAGAGCCCGCCGAGCTGCGTGATCACCCACCAGACCGCGAGCGCAAAGCTGGCCGTCGCGACGCCGAGCATGCCGAGCGAGCCGAAGACGACCGCCCACTCCTTCTTCGCGACCGGCACACCTGCACGCTCGCGCTCGATCTGCCAGGTCACGTACTTGAGCGTGGCGAGGCCGAGGCCCTCGACGGTGGCGGCGGCGAGCAGCGCCTTGACCCAGCCGGCGACGCCCGGGACGAGCACGAGCAGCTCGTGGAGCACCAGCGAGAACGCGACCGTGACGCCGACGCCGAGGCGCACGGTCCAGCGGGTGACGAGCCGGCGGCGCGAGCCGAGGTGGGCCGACGCAGGATCGAGCA
>CAYHCR010000738.1:0-2895 GCA_964354895.1 uncultured Myxococcales bacterium
CGCCGGTCGTCACGCCGTCGCGGTCCTCGTCGACGTCCTCGTCGATCGCGCCGTCGCAGTCGTCGTCCTTGCCGTTGCCGCAGTCCTCGGGCCGCTGCGGGCCCACGAGGCCGTCGCCGTCGTTGCAGTCGCCCTGGCAGTTGCTGAAGCCGTCGCCGTCGAAGTCGTGGCAAGGAGCGCCGGTGCAGGCGCCGTCCTCGTCCACGGCCTGATCGCAGTCGTTGTCCTGGCAGTCGCAGCGCTCGGGCACACCCGGGCGCAGGAAGGGATCTTCGTCGGCGCAGTCGCAGCGATCGGCCGCGAAGCCGGGGCAGTCACCGCACGCGGGCATTCCGTCGAGATCGCGGTCGAAGTCCTCGTCGATCGCGCCGTCGCAGTCGTCGTCGAGCCCGTTGCAGCTCTCCGGGACAGGCACGAGCTCGCTGACGCACGCGCCGACAGGAACGCCGCTCTCGCAGGCCGACTGGCCCGCGACGCAGAGGCCGACGCCCACCGTCGCCGGATCGCCGGAGTAGCCGGCGGTCGCCACGCCGTCGGTCACGCCGTCGCAGTCGTCGTCGATCGCGTTGCAGAGCTCGAGCTGGCCGGGGTGGCGCGCCGGATCCGCGTCGTCGCAGTCGCCCGCGCAGGTGGTGGTGCCGTCGCCGTCCTGATCGAACGGCCCGTCGTCGATCACGCCGTCGCAGTCCTCGTCGCGGCCGTCGCAGAGGGCCTCGTCCTCGAGCGGATCGTGCGCGGGCGTCACGAGCGCGCCGCCGCAGGCCCCGAAGGCGCCGCCTGCACAGCTGCGCGTGCCCTGGGTACACGTCCCGCGCGGCCGGCAGTCGGGGCCGGGGCACTCGCCCTCGAAGGTGTCCGCCGTGACGAAGGCGCCCTCGAAGCAGGGCTGCTCGGGCACGTTCGCCGGGTTCCCGTCGCAGTCCTGATCGACCGCGTCGCAGGCCTCGGTCGCTCCAGGGAAGGACTGCGGGTCCAGATCGTTGCAGTCGCAGCCGATCACGCCGCCGCAGGAGGTGCACGCCACGAAGCCGTCGCCGTCGACGTCGAAGCCGTCGTCCGCGCGGCCGTCGCAGTCCTCGTCGGCGCCATTGCAGGTGAGCTCCGGATCGCCCGGCGGGTTCGACGGCACGACCTCACCCGTGCAGCTCGTGAAGTGGCTCTGGCCCGGCACGCCCGCGTCGCAGACCTCGAGGCCGCCGACGCAGGCGCCGATGCCGACCGTGCCGGCGGGGCCCGTGTAGCAGGAGCGTCGGATGGGATCGCCCGCGTTGTTGCGCTCGTCGGTGCGTCCGTCGCAGTCGTTGTCGAGCGCGTCGCAGCTCTCGTTCCGCGCCGCGATATTGCAAAACTGCGCACGCTGGTCCGCGCCGAAGGGCGGCGCGTCGTTGCACTCCACGCTCGGGCCCGCGCAGGCCGGCACGCCGTCGCCGTCGGAGTCGGCGAAGCCGTTGAAGGGCAGCCCGTCGCAGTCCTGATCGACGCAGTCGCAGAGCTCCGGGGCGCTCGGGAAGACGTTGCCGTCGGCGTCGTTGCAGTCGCACGGCGCCACCGCGCAGCCGTTGCAGTCCTGGAAGCCGTCGCCGTCGTCGTCGAAGCCCTCGTCGATGATCCCGTTGCAGTTGTTGTCGCGGCCGTCGCACACCTCGGGCGCGCCGGGCTCGTTCGTCGCGTCGGCGTCGTCGCAGTCGCACGACGCGCCGAGGAAGCCGCAACCTGCGCAGGTGCGCGTGCCGTCGCCGTCGAGATCGAAGCCGTCGTCGACCGTGCCGTCGCAGTCCTCGTCGGCGTTCTCGCACGTGGCCTCGGCGGCGGCGGGGTCACCCACGGGGAGCACCTGGCCGACGCAGGCGGAGAGGGTGCCGTCGAGCTGGCAGCTGCGCGCGCCCTCCACACAGGCGCCGCGCGGGTTGCAGCTCGCGCCGGGGCAGTTGCCGGTGAAGGTGCCGGCGGGGCCGTCGAAGCAGACGATCGCGGGGACGTCGTTGGCAGCGCCGTCGCAGTCCTGGTCGATGAGATCACACAGCTCGGTGGCGCCGGGACGGATCGCGGCGCTGCCGTCGTCGCAGTCGCAGGCGGCGGGCGCGTTGCACGAGCCGCAGGCGCGCACGCCGTCCGCGTCGCCGTCCAGCACGAGCCCGTCGTCGACCGTGCCGTCGCAGTCCTCGTCGCGCGCGTCGCAGAGCACCTCGGCCAGCGCGGGGTCCTGCGTGGGGAGCGTCATGCCTGTACACGCGCCGAAGGTGCCGTCGGCTCGACAGCTCTGCGACCCTTCGACGCACGCGCCGCGGGGGTTGCAGGTGGGCCCGGGGCAGGCGCCCTGGAAGGTGGCGGCGGTGACGTTCGCGCCCTCGAAGCAGAGGCGCGCGGGCGCGTCGGAGAGATCGCCGTCGCAGTCGTTGTCGACCGCGTCACAGAGCTCGGGGTTCCCCGGGAAGCGCTGCGGGTTTCCGTCGTCACAGTCGCAGAGGCCGGCCGCGGGCGCGTTGCAGGAGCCGCAGGCGCGCACGCCGTCGCCGTCCGCGTCCGCGAGCAGCCCGTCGTCGGCCGCGCCGTCGCAGTCCTCGTCCGCGCCGTCGCAGAGCAATTCGGCCTGCGCGGGCAGGTTCGCCGGTACGACGTCGCCCTGACAACCCGTGAAGCTCTGCACCCCGGGCACCGTGGCGTTGCAGGTGTCGAAGCCGCCGCGGCAGAGGCCGACGTCCAGCGTGCCGCCGGGCCCCGTGTAGCAGGGGTTGCGGAGCGGGTTGCCGGCGCCGTCGCGCTCGTCGGTCAGCCCGTCGCAGTCGTTGTCGAGCGCGTCGCAGCCCTCCGCGCCGCCGGGCAGCGCGGTCGCGTGGGCATCGTCGCAGTCGCACGCGCCGGCCGCGGGCGCGCCACACGTGTTGCACGCGCGAA
>CAYHCR010000739.1:0-2895 GCA_964354895.1 uncultured Myxococcales bacterium
GTCGGATCCAGCGACAGGTGGTCGCTGCGCTGGTACCAGCCGGTCGCGACGTTCTGCGGCGCCAGCTTGCACTCATGTCCGCCAGCGCTCGTCTCGAAGAACGCGACCCCCTCCAGCGTCGGCGTGAGGAGCGGGGTCGGCGTTCGATTCGTCGCCTCGACGAGGAGGCTCAGCCCGAGCGCCGCACCGCCGGGCGGCACACGCCACGAGGTCAGCCCCTTGCCCGTGATCGACTGCGAGACGCGCTTGGATGCGCCGGCGTAGTGGAGCTGCAGGTCCACGAACTTCGCCTCGATGCCGCTCTCCGTGGTGGCGAACGCGCGGTCGAGGAAGCCGGGCTCGTCCTCGGGCTTCGGCAGGGCTGCGGGCGTGGGGCCGGTCGCAGGCGGCTTCGGGCCTGCGTCGCGCTGCTCGGCGGGCTGCGAGGGAGGCTTCGGTTCCTCGCCCGGGCCCCCGCAGCCGACGACCGCCATCAGCCACGCCACGGCCCCATACGCCCTCGCGTCCGAACGCCGCATCCGTTCCTCCCCACCGCTCGCGTACCCGCGGCGGCCTCCGTGGTGAGCGGCAGGTTTGCCCCCCACGGACGTCAACCGGGGACACATGCTCGTCTCCCGCTATCCGCGCAGGTCCGGGGCGTCAAGTGATGCGGGCGATCCCGTCCATTCGGAGGTGTTTCGTCTTACCGCATCGGACGCATCGCTTGCGCCCGGGACGAACCCCGCGCAAATCCATCGTGAGGGACCGCTGGCGGCGAAAGTGTCCTTTGATGACACCAGACGAGGCGAGGCTCCGGGCGAAACGGACGCCGCTCGCGCCACTCCTCGAGGTCTCCCTTGCGCTCGACCGCTGCCCGAAACACCGCCCTGCTCGTCGCCACGGCCCTGCTCGCACCTCTCTTCGCCGCGGCCGAAGGGCCGACGCCGCCGACGGCCACGCCCGCGGCGCCGACGGCCGCCGACGCCACTCCACTGGCTGGGAAGGTCCCGCTGGTGGAGCGACTGCTCGGGGCGTCCACGTGCGCGGGGCTCCCGACCGGCCTCTGCATCGCGCCGCGCGCCGAAGCACCGCGTCCGCTCGAGTGGGGCCTGACGGCGGAGGAGTTCACGCGTCGCGCGGCGGGAGGGCTCACGATCCGTCCGTTCGAGGCGTACTGGCGGCGCTACGTGGGACAAGCCGCCGACGGCCGGCTCGCCGCGCTGCGCGCACAACTGATCGGAGAGCTGGCACCGTTCGCCGAGGCAGGCTCCGCCGCGAAGGACCCCCTAGCCGATCTGCTCGAGGTATGGGCCTGGGAGGAGACGAATCCGACGACCGGCGAAGACCGGCGCACCTTCGCCGTCTTCGCCAGGCTGGAGTCGGAGGGTCCGCCGCGACTCGTGGCGGCGTACGCCTCGAATTTCCGCAACGGCAAACTCGACTTCGAGGTCCTCCAGCAGCTGGTCGACAAGGCCCTGCAGCCTCTCGTCGCCGGCGCACGAATGGCCCACGTGCCGATCGCGCGACGGTACGTCCTCGACGAGCCGACGGAGTACGGAGTCGTGATCCTCGAGCTGCGGTCGAAGAACGATGCCCCGCCGAGCGGCCTGCTCGTCGTGAAGGCGGCCGTGTCGGTCCAGCACCTGCGGCAATTGCACGAGTTCGCGCTCGAGCGCTGCTTCGCGGAGTGGCTCAAGAGCCAGCTCGCGACGACGGGCCTGCCCACCGTGGAGGAGCTCGCCGGCTACCGGGTCGCCTCGGCTCGCAAGCGCCTCCAGCTCGATCCGGCCGGCGTCATGAATGAGCTCGCACCGCTCCTCGCCTTCGACTTCGATCAGGCCGAGGTCATCCAGGCGATCGAGGAGGCCAGGGCGACGATCCGGCAGCGCGACGAAGCGAAGCTCGGCGCGACGCTCCTACGCGAGCTCGGCAAGGGCGGCGCCGTCGCGATCGTGCCCTCCGCCAAGGGCCTGCTCGCGGTCGGGGTCTCGAGCCTCGAGAAGCGCGTGCTCGTCCCCGGCCCGGTCGCGTGGGCGCAGGTCGACGTGCACGCCGGCGTGATCTGGTTCGGCCGCTCGAACAAGGTGAGCTCCGACGTCCTGCTGATCGACCTGCAGGACCTCGACGTCCGCCCGGAGGTCGTCGTCTCGGGGCTGCCGCCGAACGAGAGCGTCGCGATCCAGCATGGCGAGGACTATCGGTCGTTCGACGCGCCCGGCACGATGAACACGATCCTCGAGTTCCTGCCGGATCGCGTGAAGGTCGTCGCCAATGGCGGCGGGAGCGAAGAGTTCGATCCAGGCAGCACCGCCGATCACGCGAAGGCAGTGGCGCGCGCCCGCGTCTCCGCGCAGCGCCTCGCCGCGCTCGCGGTCCGCGCTGCAGCAGCGAAGCCCGCGAAGGCCGACCCACTCCCGCCCAGACACGTCGTGAAGCTCGACAAAAAGGTCTGCGACGTGGCCGAGAACGAGGCGTGTGGCGGGGCCGACGAGCTGCCGGGCACGCCGCTCTGGGTCGTCACGACCTACGCAGCCTGCGGCGACCTCTGTTCCTTCGACTTCCAGCTCTACGATCCGGCGAAGAGTGAGTTCTTCGATCCCTTCAAACCCAAGATCCGCAGCAAGCGCCCGCTCCCGAAGGCCGCGTCGCTCCAGGGCGCGCGGGTCTCGCTCGATGGCTCGGCGCTGCTGATCGGAGGCAGGCTGCTTCGCCTCGCCGACGGCGCCACGGCGGGAGACAAGGGGCTCGGCGGAGGATTCCTCGGGGGCGACCGGGTGGTGGTGCGGTACTGACGAGCGGGCCTCGGTGCGCGGCCCGCGCGGAGCCATCGACCCCATCTTGGACTCGAAGCTGGCTTGAGGCTGAGAGATCCCCTCATTTCGGCGGTGCTCCCGAACGAAAACCGATCTGAAATCG
>CAYHCR010000740.1:0-2890 GCA_964354895.1 uncultured Myxococcales bacterium
AGGGCAAACGCCTGCTGCCCGCCTACGACGTCTTTCACGAGCCGCGCTGGTTCCTGCCCGCGCCCACGAGCCGCTGTGTCGAGCTCGACGGGCGCCGCCTCGGGCTGCTGGTCCGCGAGGACCTCTGGGACGAGGGCTACGACGTCCATCCGGCGGCAGAGCTGCTCGCGCAGGGCGCCCAGGGGCTGGTGTGTCTGTCCGCCTCGCCCTTTCGCGCGGGGATCCAGCCGCGCCGCCGCGCGCTCGGGCAGGGGCGCGGCGTGCCGGTCGTCTACGTGAACGCGGCTGGCGCGAATGACGAGCTGATCTTCGACGGCGGCTCGTTCGTCGTCGGCGCGTCTGGCGCACTGCTGCACGAGTCACCGCGATTCGCGGAGGCGGTCCGGATCGTCGAGCCGTTCGCCGCGGGCCCGGCGGTCGCGCCCGACGAGCTCGCCCCGGCCGCAGAGCTGCGCGCCGCGATCGTCGAGGGGATCCGGGGCTTCTTCCGCAAGAACGGGCTGCGTCAGGCGCTCTTCGGCCTCTCCGGCGGCGTCGACTCCGCGCTCGTCGCCTGCCTCGCGGCCGAGGCCCTCGGGCCCGCGGCCGTCACCGCCGTCGCGATGCCCTCCCGCTACAACGATCCGCGCTCGCTCTCCTCGTCGGAGGTGCTCGCGCGCGCGCTCGGGATCGAGCTGCTCGTGCAGCCGATCGAGGCGCTGCACGCGGCCTCGGCGGCGGCGCTCGGGCCGCTGGTCGAGGGGCCCGACGGCCGGCTGACCGACGAGAACCTGCAGGCCCGGCTGCGCATGGTCGTGCTGATGGCGCACGTGAACCGCCGCGGCGGCGTGCTGCTGAACACCTCGAACCAGACCGAGCTGACGTACGGCTACGGCACGCTCTACGGCGACCTCGCCGGCACGCTCGCGCCGATCGGGGACCTCACGAAGAGCGAGGTCTACGCGCTCGCGCGCACCTTCCCGCAGATCCCGGCCTTCATCCTCGATCGGCCCCCCTCCGCAGAGCTGTCCGAGGGGCAGGTCGACCCGTTCGACTACGCGGTGGTCTCGCCGCTCGCCGCCGCCGTCGCGCGCCAGCAGCCGCTGCCCGAGGGCGCGGCGCCCGCCGACGTCGAGCGCGTCCGGCGGCTCGCGGCGGCCTCCGAGCACAAGCGACGCCAGGCGGGGATCGTGCTGAAACTCTCGGAGCGCGCGTTCGGGAGCGGGCGGCTGATCCCGGTGACGAAGCGTTGGATGTGATGGGTGATGACACTCAAAGTGAATGGGGGCCACGATGTACAGCTGGGGCGATGATCTGAGCGGCTGGTCGAACCCGACCGCGTACAAGTACGACGACGAGACGAAGGCCGCGCGCGACGCGGCCGCCGCGAAGGCCGCGACGAAGGGGCCCCGCACCTACGGGAACAAGTCGGAGCCGGACGTCGCGAAGACGACGCCCAGGAAGCAGATCGCGACGAAGAGCCGCAACCCGTTCGTCGTGGGCGTCGACATCACGGGCTCGATGGCGAGCTGGCCGGCGGAGATCTTCGACCGCCTGCCGCTGCTCTACCAGACGCTCTCGCAGTACCGCCCCGACCTCGCGGTCAGCTTTGCGGCCGTCGGCGACGCGGAGAGCGATCGCTTCCCCCTGCAGCTCACGGAATTCGCGTCGGGCTACGAGCTCGAGCAGCTCCTCGGCGGGCTCTTCGGCGAGGGCGGTGGCAACGCGGATCCCGCGGAGAGCTTCGGGCTGCTGCCGTACTGGTACTCGACGCACGCGACGATCCCGGTCGATCTGCAGGAGAAGCCGACGTTCATCCTCTTCGCCGACGTCTCGATGCAGCCCAAGGTGCAGGCCGCACACGTGGCGAAGCTGATCGGCGATGTCGTCCAGGACATGGACGCGATCGGCCTCTGGAAGCAGCTCTGCAAGCGCTGGGACGTCTGGTTCCTGTCGCGGCCCGGGCGCCTGCCGGAGCAGCAGGTCGACGGCCAGTGGGCGCAGGCGATCGGCGCCGATCGGATCGTGCACATCCCCGACCCGCAGCGCGCGGTCGACTTCGCGATGGGCGTCGCCGCGCGCAAGTGGGGCCGCCTCGACGACTTCGAGAAGAACCTGCTCGCGCGCCAGCAGTCGCCGACGGTCGCGGCGGTGATCTCTGCGCTGCGGGCACTTCCGGCGTAACGCGCCGGGCCTTTGGGGGTGCGTCGGCCCGGCCGCCGGACGACGCACCTCCCGCCCCGCTGCGCCAGGTCAGGCCGTCGGGACCACCCATGTCTCCGGGAGCAGGTCCATCCCGCAGGGCAGCGCGTCGCACCAGTCGATGAAGCGCTGGCAGAGCGCCCGCCCCCGCAGGATCGCGCCGTGCTGCGGCGCGATCGTCTCGATGTCGAGCGTGCGCACCATGCGTGCCCACGTCTTGAGGGCGCGGTTCCCCGCGAGGTAGCGCGTGTGGAAGCCCTCCATGAACTTCACGTGCGCGTCGAAGTCCGTGACGAACTTCTCTTCGGTGCCGAGCGACGCGCCCAGATCGCCCGAATACAGGATCTTCGAGATCGGGTCATAGACCTGAAAGTTGCCCGGCGAATGGAGGAAGTGCGCCGGCAGCAGCGGGAGCTTCGCGCCATTGAGATCGAGGACCAGCCCCTCGTCCGGGATGCCCCTGAGCCGATGGCTCACGAGGCGGTCGAGGCCGAAGTGCGGGATGAATCGAAGCCAGAGCGACGGGGTGTAGCCGATCGCGTCGGTCGTCATCAGCCAGCCGTTCACGGCCGCGACGATGTCTGGGTCCTGGTGCGACAGGAAGATGTATTGGAGCTTCCCGCCCGCGAGGTGGGCGGTCGTCTCCGCGAGCGCCCGCGCGTAGACCTTGTGTCCGCCCGGGTCGAGGATCATCCCCTGTCCACCGTGG
>CAYHCR010000741.1:0-2884 GCA_964354895.1 uncultured Myxococcales bacterium
TGCCGAGGATCGGCGAGAGCCGACGGTAGAGCGCCACGCGCTCGGGAGAGAGCGCGCGCTCCACGAGCCGGAAGAACTCGTCCATCGGGATGTACTCGAAGCGCTGCCGCTCGGGCGCCTGCTCGGCCGGCGTCGCCGCCGCCGCGCCGGGCACGAGGCTGCGCGCGCCGCGCGTGAGGCGACCGGCGAGGTGCCGCGCGCTGCGGCCCACGTTCGTCGCCGCGACCCCTGCTTCGATCGCCTTCGCGAGCAGCGGCTCGGCGGCCGCGACCGCCTTGAGCAGCGGAAACCCCAGACCCAGCTGCGCGGGCGCGCCGATCGTGACGAGCCCCGCGAGATCATCGTGCAGTCCTGCGTAGCCGTAGCCGAGCATCCCGCCCATCGAGTGACCGATCCAGAAGATGCGATCGCGCCCGCTCTCGCGCTTGACGCCCTGCACGATCGCCGGCAGGTCCCCCAGGAAGTAGCTGTCGAGATCCCAGCCCCACTCGAGATCCGCGGGCGGGTCGCGCCCCTCCTCCCGGGCTCGCTGCACCTGCAGCTCCCGCGAGCTCCTGCCGTGGCCGCGCAGCTCCGCGATGTGCACGTCTGCGCCAAAAAAGAGCAGGTTCTTCACGAGCTGGCCGGCGCTCCACGCGTGGCGGTTCTGCGAGAAGCCATGCACGAGCAGGAGCGGCGCGCCGAGGATCGGCTGCGGAAAGCTTTGCTTCTTCGGGAGGTACCGCGTGACGACGAGGACCCAGCCGTCGGCCGTCTCGACCTCATAGAGCCGCTTCTCGTAGAGGCTCTTGAACTCGACGTCGTCGACGGTGGTGCGAGGCGTCTCCACGGGGCGAACGTAGCGCGCAAGACCGACTGCGTCATGCGGCCGTCAGCAGGCCGGGGCGTCCCCGACGAGGAGCCGACGCACGGCGCCGACCAGATAGAGCGAGCCGGCCACGAGCACGAGCCCCGCGGGACCCGCCTCGGCCATCGCGGCCGCGAGCGCGCCCTCGATGGTCGCGTGGGCGGTCGCGGGCGCCTCGGAGATCCCCCGCGCCTCCTGCGCCAGCACGGCGGCCGCGACGGCCCGCGGGCTCTGGGGGGCGCACAGGTGCACGCTGCGCGCGAGCGGCAGCAGCGCCTCCATCATCTCGTGCCGGTCCTTCTCTGCGAGCACGCCGAAGACGAGGACGGGCCGCGTCGCCGGCCAGAGATGGACGAAGGCGTCCACGAGCGCGCGCGCGCCGTCGACGTTGTGCGCGCCGTCGAGCACGACCCGCGGCGCCCCGGGCAGCTCTTCGAGCCGGCCGGGCCAGCGCGCGCCCGCGAGGCCGCGGCGGATCGCGTCGTCGGAGACCGGCAGCGCCGCGCCGAACGGCGCGAGCAGGCCGAGCGCCACGCAGGCGTTCTCGCTCTGGTGGGGCCCGCGCAGCCCGAGCTTCAGCCCGGTGACGCTGCGGCCACCGCCGTGGAACTCGAGCCCCCCGTCGCCCGGCCAGAGCGTGAGCTCGCGGCCCGCCTCGAGCAGCTTTGCGCCGACCTGCTCCGCCCGCGCCCGCAGCACGGCCCGGGTCGCGGGCACGAGCGGCGCGCTGACGAGCGGCACGCCGGGGCGCGCGATCGCCGCCTTCTCTCCAGCGATCGCCGCGAGCGTCGGCCCGAGCACCTCGACGTGATCGAGGCCGAGCCGCGTCACGGCCGTGCCGACGAGCCGCGTGCCGGGCACGTTCGTCGCGTCGAGCCGGCCGCCGAGGCCCACCTCGAGGATCGCGATCTCGACCTGCGCCCGCGAGAACATCAGCAGCGCGGCGGCGGTCAGCACCTCGAAGTGTGAGAGTCCATCGGGGTGGCCGGGCAGCGCTGCCGGAGGGTACGCCCGGACGAGCTCGTCGACCGCCTCGTCGAGCGCGCTCTCCACGATCGGCAGCCCCGCGAGCCGGATCCGCTCGCGCACCGAGACGAGGTGCGGGCTCGTATACAGGCCCGTCACCCGGCCCGCCGCGCGCTGGACCGCCTCGAGCATCGCGCAGGTGCTGCCCTTGCCGTTGGTGCCCGCGACGAGCAGGGAGGGGAAGTCCCGCTGGGGCCGGCCGAGCGCCTCGAGCGCCGCCTCGATCCGCTCGAGGCCGAGCCGCATGTGCGTCACAGGGAGCGTCGCGAGCAGCTCTGCGGCCTTCACGGCACCACCGTCAGCCGGCGCGCCACGCGCATCGAGGTGATCCCGCGCGCGCGGTTCTCGCGCGCCTCGTGCTGCAGCCCGAACGCCCCCAGAAAGTTCTGCACCCGGCCCTCGAGCGAGTCCGCCGCGATCTCGTCGCAGAAGAGATCCGCCGCGTAGTCCCGGCAGATCTGCGGCCGGTCCTCGTAGATCCCGCAGCGCAGCCCGGCGGTCAGGTGCGGGCAGCGCACGCCGACGGGCTTGTCGAGCGCGGCGATGTCGGGCGCGACGCAGCAGGCGCCGCAGCCATTGCACGCGACCATCGCGGGTCAGCCCAGCAGCCGGATCACCTGGGACAGCTTCTCCTTGAGCTCCTTGCGCGGGACGATCGCGTCGATCATCCCGTGCTCGAGCAGGAACTCGGAGCGCTGGAAGCCCTCCGGCAACTTCTGCCGGATCGTCTGCTCGATGACGCGAGGACCCGCGAAGCCGATGAGCGCCTTGGGCTCCGCGAGGATCACGTCGCCGAGCCACGCGAACGAGGCCGCCACGCCGCCCGTCGTCGGGTTGAGCATGACGCTGATGTAGGGCTGGCGCGTCTCGCGGTAGCGGGAGATCGCCGCCGAGGTCTTCGCCATCTGCATCAGCGAATAGATCCCCTCCTGCATGCGCGCGCCGCCGGACGCGGAGAAGACGATCGCGGGGCAGCGACGGTCGATCGCGCGCTCGAAGACGCGCGTGACC
>CAYHCR010000742.1:0-2883 GCA_964354895.1 uncultured Myxococcales bacterium
CCTCCCACCCCACCCCGCTCCCTCGAAACCGCCGCCGACGTCGAGACCTTCGTCCGCGACGTGCTGCTCGCGCCGGCCCGCACGCACCCGGTCTTCGGGATCACCGCCTGGCCGCGCGATCGCGTCCTCTCGATCGACCCGGCCCGGCTCGCGGCCGCGCTCGGCGATCGCCCGGTCGAGCTCGTGACGATCCAGCATCCGGACGCGCTCGCCGCGCTCGTGCGCCTCCTGCCGTTCGCCTTCGCGAAGGGCGGCGCGGTCCGGCTCTGGTGGCCCGGCCTGACCGCGGCTCCCTGCCACCGCGACGCCCACCCGCTCCGGCTCGTGATGCCCGATCGCGACGAGGCGCAGGTGATCCGCGAGCTCGTCGCGCAGGTCGCGCAGGGTCCCTCCCGCAAGCCGCTCACGCCCGTCGCCCCGTTCCGTCCGGCGGTCGTCGTCCGCCCGGCCGTCGCGCCAGCCGCGGCCCCCCGCAGCGAGAACCGCGAGCTCGTGACGATGGCCGTGCAGGTCGTCCGCCGCGAGCGCGAGGCGATGGAGGCCTGGGTAGAGACCGAACAACTCCGCCAGCAGCTCGAGCAGGTCGAGCGCGCCCGCAAGGAGACCGCCCGTCAGCTCGCCGAGGCCCGTCGACGCACGCCTGCCGCGGAGGAAGCGCCGCCGGCGCCGACGGAGACGCAGGACTTCCTCACCGGGGTTCGCATCGCCTACGCGAAGCTCTGCGGCGAGACGGATCGGTTTTTGTATCCGCTCGCCTCGATGCGCCTCGGTCGATCCTTCCTCGCCTCGGTCGAGGCGCTGCAGGGTGTGTCTCTCGACAAGGTCCAGGAGGTCTGCGCGCAGGTCGCGTGCGGCCTCGCGCCGAAGCTCGCGGGCCGTGAGGTGCACACCTTGACGGTCGGGCCGCGCGGCTCCTCGCAGGTCGTCCGCGCGTCGGACGGCGCGAAGGCCTGGCGCTGCGCCCTCCAGCGCGGCACGCCCAACGCCCGGCGGCTGCACTGGTGGGAGGGCTCCGACGAGCGCGGCCGGTTCGTCGAGTTCGGTTCCGTGGGCGGGCATGACGAGCTGACGATCCCGGAGTAGCTCGCGATCGTCGGACCGTCAGCGTCGCTGCAGGTGCACCGCGAGGGAGTCGTTGGTGACGGGGCTCGTCTTGCCGTACGGCTCGCCGCCGGTCGCGCGGCGTAGCGCCCCGCCTCACCGCCCCGAGAACGGATCGATCCGCTCCGCCGCGCCGTCATACGCGACGCCATCGGCCTCCACGTAGAGGTGGTCGCCCACCACCGTCACGCTCCAGCGCTGGCGCCGCTCCTCCGATCGAGCGAGCGCCGTGACGAGCGCCGGCTCGACCCGCCAGATCGTGACGGGCAGGCCGCGCTTCCACGTCGCGAGCTCTTCGAGCAGCTCGCCCTTGCGACGATCGTCCGAGAGCACGACGTGCGCCTGCAGCCCCGCGTTCTGCTGCAGAAACTTGCGCAGCTTCTCGCCCTGCGCGGCGCCACACTCGATCCAGGTCGTGAGCCGACCGGTGAGATCACGCGTCCAGAGATCGGCGGCGTCGGGATCGTAGAGGCCGGGGCCGAGCTCGAGCCGCTCCTCGTTGAGCAGGCACCACGCGAGCACGCGGAGGGTCGCGTGTTCGGCGGACTCGGAGGGATGGCGGCCGAGGATGAGGCTCTCGTCGCGCTCGGTCCCGCGATCGACGTGGGCGAGCTGGAGGCGGTACTCGAATCGGATGGGTGCGATGGCCACGGCGGCACGGTAGCCGGTCCCGCGGCCCGGCGCGCAGCGTTCCGGACGGCGCGGAGCTGCACCGCCCCTCTGCCGGACTGACCGCCGCCCCCGACCATCCTGATGGACCGCCGGCGCCGCGAGCGACGCAAGTGCCCGCGAAGACATGCGGCGCAGGCGTGGTGAGGCGTTTGCACAGGGCAGAGGGACGCAGCCGTTCCTCCCGCTCGATCGGAGCCCCATGACCTTTCGCCCTCGACGGATGCTCTCCCCGCTGCTCCTCCTCGCTTTCTCCTGCGACTTCGAGAGCGCCGACCCGCCCGACGCGAAGACCGACGCGCCGCAGGTGCTCTCCACGATCCCCGCCGACGCGGCCACCGGCGTCGCGACGAACGTGCCGATCACCGCCACGTTCCGGCGCGCGGTCGATCCCGCGACGGTCGACGTCACGACGTTCCTCGTGAACGGCGGCGCCGTCGCCGGCGCGGTCCGCTTTGCTGGTACGACCGCGACCTTCACGCCCGCCGCCGCGCTCGAGGCCGACGCAGAGGTGACCGCGACGCTCACGACCGGGATCACGGACGCCGCGGGCCTCACGCTGGCGCAGGACTTCACGTGGAGCTTCCGGACGCTCGCCGACGACGCGCCGCCGGCGGTCACGACGACGAGCCCGGCCCACGGCGCGACGGACGTCGGGATCGCGGAGCCGATCTCGGCCTCCTTCAACCGCGCGATGGATCCGGCGACGCTCGACGCGACGACCTTCACGCTGGTGCAGGGCGCGACGGCCGTCGTGGGCGCGGTCACGTATGCAGCCGCGACGAACACGGCGACCTTCACTCCCACAGGCCCGATGCTGCTGGATCATCCCTACACGGCGACGATCACCGTCGGGGCGATGAGCGCGTCGGGGCTGCCGCTCGCGACCGCCCGCACCTGGAGCTTCACGACCATCGCCGCGTTGCCTGCAGCGCTGCCCGTCGACCTGGGCGCGGCGGGCGCCTTCGTGATCCTCGCCAAGACCGGCATCTCGAGCGTGCCGGCTTCGGTCCTCACCGGCGATCTCGGGCTGAGCCCCGCCGCGCGCACCTACGTCGAGGGCTTCTCGCTGACCGCCGACGCGACGAACGTGTTTTCGACCTCCACGCAGGG
>CAYHCR010000743.1:0-2881 GCA_964354895.1 uncultured Myxococcales bacterium
CGCGCCGGGGATTCCGGTCGTCGGCGATTTCAAGCCGCAGCCCGAGCGCGTCTTCCTCGAGGTCACGGCGACGCTCGCGATCGCCCCGGGGGAGCCCGCGGCCTCGGTCGCCTTCGTGCTCTTCTCGCTGGAGACGGCGGGTGGTCCGCTCGTCGCGGCCTCCTCGCTGACGCCGCGCCTCGCCGGTGCGTGCGCCGCCGACTTCTCGGTCGCGCCCGGCGGCCGCCTCACCTGCCCGCTGCTCTTCGAGGCGCCTGCGGGCTTCACGCCTGCCGCGATCCTGTATCAGGTGCCCGGCGGCGCGACGGCCCGCGGCCCGCTCCCGGCGCTCCCGCCCTGCACGCCGTGTGATCGCGCGTGCGTCGATCTGACGAGCGATCCGGACAACTGCGGCGCGTGCGGTGAGCCCCTCGTCTTCGGAGAGAGTTGTGTCCTCGGCGTGCCGACCTGCGAGGACGCGAGCCTCTCGCGATGTGTCGACCGGAGCGGCCGCGCGGGCTGCGTCGACCTGCAGACCGACCGGGCCCATTGCGGCCGCTGCAATCGCGCGCTGTCGATCGACTCCGGTCAGATCTGTGTCAGGGGCCAGCCGAGCTGCCCGGCCGGCACGTCGAGCTGCGCGCTGCAATGCGTCGACCTGTCGACCGACGAGACGAACTGCGGCGGCTGCGGCCTCTCCTGCGACGCGGAGTTCAGCTGTCGCGACGGCGCAGCGTGCCGGATCGAGCGCGATCTGCTCATCGCGCAGCGTGGGATGACCTGCGACGCGTTCTGCGCGGGGTACCCCGGCGGCACGTGTATCTCGGCCGAGATCTTTCACTGGAGCAACGGCTCCCGCACGCCGCTCAGGTGCGACGAGCTCTCGACCGGCCGGCAGGACGAGCAGGATGTCTCGTGTGTGTGCGAAACGCCGCCGGGCTGACGCCGGGCGCGTTCGGGCCGGGACCGGCAGCGGCAGCGTTCGTCAGCCGCGCGGGCGCCGCGTCACGCCGGCCCGAGCCTCGCGAGCGATGCCACGAGCGCGCGGAAGGCGGCGGGATCGAGCGTCTGGCGGCCGTCGCTCCAGGCGTTCGCCGGATCGACGTGGATCTCGACGAGCAGCCCGGCGGCGCCGGCCGCGACGGCGGCGCGCGCGAGCGGCTGGACGAGGCGCGCCTCGCCGGCCGGGTGGCTCGGATCGGCGAGCACCGGCAGCCCGGTCCGCTCGTGCGCGATCGGGATCGCGGCGACGTCGAGCGTGAAGCGCTCGGAGGGCTCGAACGTGCGGATCCCGCGCTCGCAGAGCAGGAGCCCGGGCGCGGTGTGGCCGCCGACGAGCCGGCCGAGCAGCACGAGCTCCGCGGCCTCGAGCCACTCGTGGATCGTCGCGCCGAAGCCGCGCTTGAGCAGCACCGGCCGGCCGCGCGGATGGCGCCCGGCCGCGAAGAGGAGCGCGGTGTGGGTCATGCTCCGGGCGCCGAGCTGTATGACGTCGGCGACCTCCGCCACGGCGTCGAGGTGCGCGAGCTCGAGCGCCTCGGTGACGATCGGCAGCCCTGTCCGAGCCCGCGCGCGCGCCAGCAGCTCGAGCCCCGGGGGGCCGAGGCCGTTGAACGCATAGGCGCTCGAGCGCGGCTTGTAGGCGCCGCCGCGCAGCGCGAGGCCGCCCTGCTCCGCGACGAGGTCGGCCGTCGCGAAGAGCTGCGCCTCCGACTCGACGCTGCAGGGGCCGGCGATGAGGCCCGCGGGCGCGCCGCCGCCGAGGCTGCGCCCGCCGCCGAGCGAGACCGCGCGGGGATGCCCCGCGTCCGCTGCGGCGAGACCACCCGGCGGCAGGATGGTGCACTGCTGTACGACGCCGAGGCCCGCGATCCGGGCGCGCGCGTCGTCCGGCGACGTTGAGAGGGAGAGCGTGACGACGTCAGGCGCGTGCGAACGCAGCTCGCGGGCGTGGGGAGGAAGGCCGGCGGCGGCGAGGACCTCGCGCAGGGCGGCGGGACCTGCGTCGGGTGCGAGGTGGACGAGCACGACGCCGGAGGCGTTCATGCCTGCGCCACGGCTTCGAGCTCGACGAGGAGGTCGTCGCGACAGACGTCGGCGAGGACTGGCACGACGGGCAGGAGCGGGAGTCCGAGCTGGCGGGTGACGCGCACGAAGGCGTCGTACACCGTCGGGTCCTTGCAGAACAGCGTGCCGGAGAGCACGCCGTCGAGCCGCCCGCCCTGCTCCTCGAGGAGGGCGCCGATCGAGACGAGGGTCGCGAGGTTCTGGGCCTCGGCGTCGCCGCGGTGCTGGCTCCCGCCGCTCGACGCGATGGCGGCGGTGCCGGAGACGTGCACGGTGCGGCGGCCGTCCGCGACGAGCGCGACGGCGCGAGCAAAGGAAGAGCCGTAGGAGATCGCGGTCCCCTGGCGACGCGTCGCGAGCACCGGCTCGATCGACAGGCCCCCGCCCGGCTCCGCTGCGAGCAGCTCGAGCAGGACGTCGCTCTCCCCGTCCGTGCCCTCGATCCCCGTGCTCGCGGGGACTCGTCCGCCCGCGCCGAGCACGCCCGCCGCGCGGTAGTGGCGGCTGCGGACCTCGTTGAACGCGTCGTAGCCCGTGAGGAGATCGCGCAGGTAGAACCACGTCCGAACGAGCGCCCGCAGCGAGAGCCCGCCCGCTCGGAGCGCCTCCTCGGCCTGGGCGAAGACGGCCTCGTACGCGGACGCGAGCGACCCGCCCTGGAGGGCGCGCGCGCGCAGCCCCGGCGCGGAGAGGAGCCGCGTGCCGCCGGGGCGGAACGAGCGCCCGCGCAGCCCGCCGCCGAGCAGGACGTCCTGGACGGGCGGCGGTCCGTCCTCGCGGGCCGCCAGGCCCCAGAGGCGCAGCCCGGCGAGCCCCGCCCCCCGCAGCCGCCGGC
>CAYHCR010000744.1:0-2876 GCA_964354895.1 uncultured Myxococcales bacterium
ATACCCGTGCTTCGACAGTGCTTTCCGCAGCTCAAGCTCCTTGCCCTCCCGATTGTCGATACGCTGGAGCTGTCCCCGATTGCCTTTCCGCAGAATCCGTATCACAGCCTGGTGAAGGACTACAAACTGGTGCGCGATGCGCGCAGCGATCCGCTCAAGGACGCCCAGTTATCCCTCAAGCTCTGGCAGGACCAGTTCGACGCATTCAAAGCACTTGGCGAAACCTTGCCCGAGGAACTGGCCTGCCACCACTATCTGCTGACACAGGATCCCAATGCCGGCGTCGGCAGTTTTTTCACCACCTTGCGCCGCGCAAAAGCACCGTCGCCAGAGGAGGTCAAGGCGGCGGCCAGCAACCTGTTGGCCGGCAAGGTATGCGCCACGCGGATCGTCGCCCTGGCAGGCCGCGCCGCACGCGGCGTACGACTCCGTCCAGTAGTCCTGCACCCACTCGTAGCCGTTGCTGGCCAGGTCGAAGGTCCCGTATGGCCCGGCGGGGAGGCTGCCGACCGGCTTGGTCAGGTTGCCCGGGCAGCCCTTGTAGTTGGCCTTGTCACAGCTCGGCGGGTCTTCGCCCCACGGGTAGGTGCGAGCGTCTCCGCCGCGCGCCGCCTTCTCCCACTCGGCCTCCGTCGGCAGCCGCTTGCCGGCCCAGACGCAGTACGCGTTCGCCATGTCCCAGCTCATCGGGAGCGCCGGCTGCTTCGGGCCCAGGAAGGCCCCGTAGCTCTTCGCGACGCGCCCCCACTTCGGCGGACAGGCGCCCGTCTTCGCGCAGCGCTCGTAGTCCGCGTTCGTGACCTCGGTGCGATCGAGGTAGTAGGTGGGAAGCACTGCCGAGTGGCGCGGCTTCTCCGCCTCCGTCTTGTCGTCCGCGCCGAGCACCGCGGGCCCGCCGGGGACGCAGACCATCCCGACGGGCGGGGCCTCGCAGGGCGCAGGAGCCGCGGCGCCGAGCGCCGCAAGAAGCAGGAGTGCAGTCATTGCCCCCGAAGTTAGCCGAGGGGCGGAGGAGGTCACGGAAACGGCGGGGCGCTCCGGAAGCGGCCGCTAGCGGCAGGCCCCAGGAGACGCCTCGTTCTCCGTTGGCGCCGCCCTTCGGGCCTCACGGCAGCTCGGCGAAGAGCCCTGCGTTCGCCTCGAAGCGCTCGCGCGAGGCGGGGCCCCCGTCCTCCCACTCCGCCCAGGCGCGCGGGCCGACGAGCCATCCGCCGAGGAGCAGCTCGAGGCCGAGCTCCGCGCGCAGTTCGTGGCCGGGGGCGGGCTCCTCCGTCGGCAGCGCCCACGCAGGCGACCAGCGGAGCGCGGCGCGGATCGCGTTCGCCGCGGGCCCCGGCAGAGGTGTCCGGTGCAGCAGCTCGAGCCGAGGACCCGCCGCGACGAGCCACTCGTCACCGCTCCAGCGCAACTGTCCCTGCAGCCCCGCCCCGAGCACGGTGAAGCGCTCATGGCCGGGGCCGTCGTCGAGGATCCCGAGGAGCTGGCCGTGCAGGAGGCCGCGGTAGGGCAGGTCCCGCAAGGCGCGGTGGTCGGCGCCCGCCTGCAGCCCCCAGCCGAGCTCGTCGAGGAGTCCCTCCCGCTGGTGCGGCAGCGGCCGGCCGAGAGTGCGCAGCCCGAACATCGTCGCGTCCGCGCCCAGAACGCGGGGCCAGCCCGCGCGCGGCTGCAGCCGCAGCTCCGACTGCACCAGCGCGAGCCCCGCGCCCGGATAGAGCCCGCGCAGCCGCGGATCACCGAGCTGCTCTTCCAGCACCGCGGTGCGCAGCGCGAGCACCGGCGCGAGCCCCTCGCCGGTCTGCGTCGCGCCGAGGCCGAGCCCGAGCCGCCCGTAGCCGGAGTCCTGCAGCCACCTGCGATCCTGCTCGGTGAGCTCCGTGATTCGCCGCTCGCGCTCGAGCCGCGTGGACTCCGCGAGGGGGGCGTCCGCGAGCGCGCCGAGCATCAGCGCCGCCTGCGCCTCGGTCAGCGCGTCGAACGCCGTCATGGTCGCGCGGATCCCGGCGACGGTCGTCTCCTCTTCGGCCGTCAGGGGCCGCCTCGGCGCGCGCGCGAAGGCGTCCTCCGTCGCCGCCTGGCGCGCGGCGAAGAGCAGCGTGCGCGCCCGGAGGTCCTCGCGCTCGAAGGCCCGCTGCCGCTCGACGAGCAGCTCTGCGGCGGAGGGCAGCCCTTCGCCGGGCCCCATCAGGATCGTGCGGCTCTCCAGCACGACCCGCGCGGCCTCCGCGAGATCCGCCTCGTGGCGCTCGAGCAGCACCGTCGCCGCCAGCCACTCCGCCAACGCGGCGCGCGCGCGGGGCTCGGACGAGCGCGCCGCGAGCCGGCCCAGCACCTCCGGCAGTCCGCGGTAGGTGGCGGCACGCCCGACCGGATCCCGCGCCACGGTCGCAGCGCCCAGCGTGCGCAGCTCTGCCGTCGCCGCCGCGGGCCAGCGCGCCGCGAGCTCGTCGACCAGCGCGTCGCGGCGGCCGAGCGCGCGCTCCGCCACCTCGCCGGAGGAGGCGAGATCCTCCGGCACGTAGGTCAACAGCGGCGTGGGGGAGGCGCCCGGCTGTTCGATCGAGAGCGCGGCGATCGAGTCGAGCGCCGCCGCCGGCATGACCCAGAATGTCCCCGGGATCGGGATCTCCTGCTCCTCCTCCAGCGCGCCGGAGAGCAGGAAGATGAGCGCCCGCGCGCAGTTGTCGGTGAGGAAGAAGTAGGGCGTGTAGCCACGCCGCTCCTGCTCCCAGAGCCGCTCCATCAGGCGGAGCGCCTGCGTCGGCGGCACGTTCAGGCGGAACCGGCGCAGCGTGCGCTGCTCGAGCTCGACGTTCTGCTTGAGGACCCCGGTCATCGCGACGTGCGAGACGACGGTCGAGAAGCCGCCGGTGGTGCCG
>CAYHCR010000745.1:0-2867 GCA_964354895.1 uncultured Myxococcales bacterium
GCTCGGCGTCGAGGAGACGACGAGCGTCCAGACGCGACCCGCCACCTCGATCGACCGTGTCGCCTCGAAGCGCCTCGCTCCGACCCGAGACCCGTGCTCCGGCTCGGAGTCGTACAGGAGCGCGGCGGGGACCATCGCGGCGCCGTCGTACAGCTCTGCGTCAAGATCCAGCCCGTGCTCCCCGAACGCGCCGCCGAAGAGATCCCCCATGCGCAGCGGCATGTAGACCCAGCCGACCAGCCTCTCCCGCCGCTCGGCGACCGTCTGCGGCGCGAGCGCGCCCCGGAAGACCGGCAGGAGGAGCAGCGTGCCGGCCTGCAACTCGACGTCGCTCTCCTGCACGAGCGTCACCTTGCCCGACAGCGCCTCGCGGCCCTCGTCCCGCGCCCGCTCCATCGCCTCGCGCCGGACCGGCTCGGAGAACATGTCGTAGCCGAAGGCCCGCAGGTTGCGACCGGTGAACGGCTCCAGATAGACGACGGAGGTATACGTCTCGCGCGCGCCCGGCGGCCGGAGCGCGTAGTCCGGGAAACCCTCCGCGCGCACGGCCGCCGTGTGGGCGTCGAGCTCCTCCGGCGCCACGACCACGGCGAACCCGAGGCCCGTGAGCCCGAGCTGATGCTCGTCCAGCTGGAGCCTCGTGACGTAGCTCCGGAACTCCTCGCGCTTGACCTCGCGCGACGCGGCGAAGAGCGCGGCCGCCCCCCGGAGCACGTGCAGCTGATCCTGCATCCGCTGCTCGACGCGGTGCGCGACGTCCCGGCCGCGGTAGTCGAAGTCGCGCTCGAGCGCCTGCTCTTCGGCTGCGTCGACCCACCGCCAGACCAGGAACGTGCTCGCGAGGAGGCCCAGGAGGACGAACGCAGCGGCGAGCGGCGGGAGCCAGCGGTCGCGGAGCGGAGGCTCGGCGACGCCGCTGGATCGAGCGGGGGCAGGCGACGTCATCGAGGCGGCCTCTCCGGCGTGGCAAAGCTGCACGAGCCGGGGGGGATCGCAGCGAAGCCGGACGGGAGGCAGCGTCGCACGTCCGAGGGCGTTCGATCGGGGCGCGTCCGCCGGGACCCCGGGGCGGGTGCGCAGACTTTTCGTCCGTCTCCCGTCCGCGGGACGGGCGCGGCCGCGTCAGCCCTCGCGATTGCGCAGGAAGGTCGCGACGTCGCCGAAGCGCGCCTCGAGGTAGCGCTGCACCTCCGCGGGCAGCGCGCACGCCTCCATCGCGCGCGTCATGCTGCGCACCCACGCGTCCCGCATCGCCGTGTCAATCGGCACGTCCGCGTGACGCATGCGCAGCCGGGGGTGGCCGTGCTGCTGCGTGTAGTCCTGCGGCCCGCCGAGCCAGCCGATCAGGAACAGCGCGAAGCGATCCCGCGCGCCGCGCGTGACGCGGCCGTGCTCGTCGCGCTGGTGCACCGCGGCGAGCGCCGGCTCGTGGCGCTCCATGTCGTCGTAAAAGACCTCGGCGAGCTGCAATACTTTGTCTCGGCCGATCCTCGCGTACGGGGTGTCGGTGGGGCTCGGGGTCCAGCTCGGGGGTTCGCTCATGGCGCCTTATGGCCCAGCTTCTCGTGGACGCGCGCCTCGACGAAGACCTGCAGCAGCGCCGGATCCAGCTGCCCGCGCCGGACCTCGTCGGTGAGGATGTCCAGCGCGCGCTCGTGCGGCACGGCCTTCTTGTAGGGGCGGTCGCTCGCGGTCAGCGCGTCGTAGATGTCTGCGACCGCCATGATCCGCGCCTCGACCGGGATCTTCGGCGCGGGGAGCCTGCGCGGATAGCCGCCCCCGTCGAGCTTCTCGTGGTGCGCCCACGCGATCTCCGGCACGCGCCGCAGCGTGCGCGTCCAGGGGATCTGAGACAGAAATCGGTACGTCAGCTCGACGTGGCTCTCGATCTCGCGGCGCTCCTCCGGCGAGAGCGAGCCGCGGCGGATCGAGAGGTGCTGCGCCTCTTCGCCGGTGATCAGCGCCCGCGACACGCCGTCGAGATCCGTGAAGCGCAGCGCCGCGATCTTCTGCAGCCGCTCGAACTCGCCCTCGTCCACCACGGTGGGCTTCGCGCACGTCAGCACGATCGAGAGCGCCTCCTCGAGCTCCGCGCGCCGCGCCGCCGCCTCGAGCTCCAGCCGCGAGAGCGCCTCCGGGCTCGCCGCGCCGCGCTCGAAGAGCGCCGTCTTGCGCCGCGCGAGCTCGAGCTCGTTCGCCGCGCGCGCCAGTTGAAAGCGGTGCTGCACCCGCTCGAGCTCGGAGGGATGGAGCTTCTGCGCCTTGGTCAACACGCTCTCGCGCACGCCGACCTTGCCGAAGTCATGCAGGAGCGCGGCGTACCGCAGCTCGCGCTTCTGCGTCTGACCGAACTCGATGCCGCGCAGCTCTGCAGGCGGGGCCCGCTCCACCGCCTCCGCGAGGCCGAGCGTGAGGACCGCGACGCGCGCGGAGTGGCCGCTCGTGGTCGGATCCCGGCTCTCGATCGCGAGCACGCTCGCCTGCACGAAGCCCTCGAAGAGCGCCTCGATCTCGTCGGTCAGGCGCGCGTTGTCGACGGCGGTGGCGGCGTTGGCGCCGAGCGCGGAGAGCAGCTCCTCGTCCTCCGCGTTGAAGGGCCCTTCGGGCTCCTTGTTGATCGCGACGAGCACGCCGGCGACGTCGCCGCGCGCCCGCAGCATGGGGACGGCGAGCATGTCGCGGGTGCGGTAGCCGGTCTGGCGATCGACCTCGGGGTTGAAGCGCACGTCCGCGTAGCAGTCGGGGATGTTCACCGCGACGCCCGCGCGGGCGACGTGGCCGGCGATGCCCGAGCCGATCGGCAGGCGCAGCACGGCGGGCTCGATGCCGTGCGCGACCACGGTCCAGATCTCCGCGCGCTCGGGATC
>CAYHCR010000746.1:0-2858 GCA_964354895.1 uncultured Myxococcales bacterium
CGCCCTCCAAGATCGTCTGCATCGGGCGCAATTATGCGAGGCACGCCCGAGAGCTCGGCAACGACCTCCCGACGGAGCCGCTGATCTTTCTGAAGCCGCCGAGCGCGCTGCTCGGGCCCGGCGCGCCGATCGTGCGTCCGGCCAGCTCCACCGACGTGCAGTACGAGGCGGAGCTCGGGCTCGTGATCGGCCGGCGGGCGCGGCGCGTCCCGCGCGAGGCGGCGCTCGGACATGTGTTCGGATTGACCTGCGTCAACGACGTCACCGCCCGGGACCTCCAGCGCGCCGAGAAGCAGTTCACGCGGGCGAAGGGCTTCGACACCTTCTGCCCCGTCGGGCCGCGGCTCGTGCCGTTCGACGGCGCGCCGCGGGCGGTGCGGTGCCGGCTCAACGGCGTCGTGAAGCAGGACGGACACACCCGCGACCTGCTCTTCGATCTGGCGGCGATCGTCTCGTACGTCTCGCACGTGATGACGCTCGAGCCGGGCGATCTGATCGCGACGGGCACCCCGGAGGGCGTCGGACCGTTCGTCGCGGGGGACGTCGTCGAGATCGAGATCGAGGGCGTCGGCACGCTGCAGAACCCCGTCGTGGACGAGGAGAGGGCATGAAGATCGAGTTCGCCGAGCGCATCGCGACGTTGCCGCCGTACCTGTTCGCCGAGATCGACAGGATCAAGGCCGAGGCCCGCCGCGCCGGCCTCGATCTGATCTCGCTCGGCATCGGAGACCCGGACCTCCCGACGCCCGCACACATCGTCGCCGCAGGCCAGGCCGCCATGGCCGAGCCCGCGAACCACCGCTATCCGGACTATGAGGGGCTGCGCGACTTCCGCGCCGCGGCCTGCCGCTTCTACGAGCGGAGGTTCGGCGTCGGCGGCCTCGATCCGGACCAGAATTGCGTCACGCTGATCGGCAGCAAGGAGGGCATCGCCCACGTCGCGCTGGCGCTCCTGAACCCCGGAGACATCGCGCTCTGCCCCGATCCCGGCTACCCGGTCTACTCGACCGGCACGCGGTTCGCCGGCGCCGAGCCGTATTATCTCCCGCTGCGTCGGGAGAACGGCTTCCTGCCCGATCTGAAGGCGATCCCGCCGGAGATCCTCGAGCGCGCGAAGGTGCTCTGGATCAACTACCCGAACAATCCGACCGGGGCGATCTGCGAGCGGTCCTTCTACGAGGAGGTCGTCGCGTTCGCGCAACGGCACCAGATCGTGGTGCTCTCCGACAACGCCTACAGCGAGGTCGCCTTCGACGGCTACCGGGCGCCGAGCTTCCTGCAGACGCCGGGCGCGATGGAGGTCGGCGCGGAGTTTCACTCGCTGAGCAAGACCTACAACATGACCGGCTGGCGCGTCGGCTTCTGCGTCGGTCACCCGCGCGTCGTGGCGGCGCTCGGCAAGGTCAAGACGAACGTCGACTCCGGCGTCTTTCAGGCCGTGCAGCGGGCCGGCATCGCCGCGATGGACGGCGACCAGTCCTGTGTGCAGGCGTGCAACGAGATCATCGGGCGGCGACGGGACGTGATGGTCGCGGGGCTGCGCGAGCTCGGCTGGGACGCCGCCCCGATGAAGGCGACCTTCTACCTCTGGGTCCCGACGCCCAAGGGGCTGCCGTCGATGGAGCTCGTGAAGAAGATGATCTCCGAGGCGGGTGTGGTGGCGACGCCGGGCGTGGGCTTCGGGCTCGGCGGCCATGGCGAGGGCTACGTGCGCTTCGCGCTCACGAACAGCGAGGCGCGGATCCGCGAGGCGCTCGAGCGGCTCAAGGGGCTGCGGCTCTGAGCGAAGCCGACGAGCGCGGGGCGACGCGCGTCTGGACCGGCGTGCTCGTGTACGTCGCGCTCGGCGGCAACGAGGGGGATCGCGAGGCGCACCTGCGCGGCGCGATCGGCGGACTGCGGGCGGCGCGCGGGCTCACGCTGGAGCGCGCCTCGGCGCTCTGGGAGACCGACGCGATCGGGCCGCCGCAGCCGAGGTACCTCAACGCGGTGGTGCAGCTGCGCAGCTGCCGGACGCCGCGCGGGCTGCTGGGGCTGCTGCAGGCGCTCGAGGCCGCGGCGGGCCGGGCGAGGGGAGCCCGCTGGGGGCCGCGCCCGCTCGATCTGGATCTGCTCTGGCACGGCGGGCTCGTGCGGGACGACGCGCACCTGACGCTGCCGCACCCGCGCCTCCACGAGCGCGCCTTCGTGCTCGCGCCGCTCGCGCAGCTCGCGCCCGGCCTGATCATCGCCGGGCGCACCGTGGAGGCGTGGCTCGCCGCGCGCCCGGGGGCGGAGCGCGCGGGCGTCGTGCAGCGTGGCGCGCCCCTGCTCTGATCAGCCGTCCACGCCGTCGCAGTCCGCGTCCACGCCGTCGCCCGCCGGATCCGGCGCGCCCGGCCGGACGTCGGCGTTCAGGTCATCGCAGTCGGCGCCGCGCGGGTTCGCGAAGCCGTTGCCCGACCAGCCGTGGCCGTCGCCGTCGAGATCGTCATCCGGCTGCAGATCTTCCCCGGCGCTCGCCCCGCAGTCGTCGTCCTCGCCGTTGTAGGGGATCTCGAAGAGGCGGCAGCCGCGGCGGTCGACGTCGTTGAAGAAGAGCGTGATCCCGCCGCGGTAGTTCATCACCGCCAGATCATCGAAGCCGTCGCCGTCGAGATCGCTCGCGAAGACCGTGCGGCTCTTCGCCCCCGCGCCGAAGGTCGAGCCCGCGACGAACGAGACGATGGCGTCGTTCACGAGGAACGTCGCCCGGCCCTCGACCTCGCTGACCGCGGCCACGTCATCGAGCCCGTCGCCGTTGAAGTCGCCGGTCGCGACGCCGGTGAGCGGGAGCGCGCCTTCGACCGGGACGAATTCCGCGGCGCGGAAGCCGCCCG
>CAYHCR010000747.1:0-2853 GCA_964354895.1 uncultured Myxococcales bacterium
CTGCATCGCCCGACCACGTTCGGCACTCGCTGCATCCACCCCGACGAGCCCGTCCGCGCAGCCGCCGCAGCGTGCGAAGAGCGCTCCGGCAAATACGTGGTGCGGCTCTCGGCCCGCAAGGACCTCTACCAGGCCCTGAAGGGCTGGCAGGCCAACGCCGGCGCCTCGGCGACGCTCGATCCCCAGGACCAGCGCCTGCTTCACTTCACGCTGCGCGACTTCAAGCGCAGCGGCCTCGAGCTCTCCGACGCGGATCGCGACGAGCTCGTGAAGCTGCGCTCGCGGCTCGCGGAGCTCCAGACACAATTCGCCACGAACCTCGCCGCGGACCAGACGGCGCTCACCGCGAAGGAGTCGGAGCTCACCGGGCTGCCCAAGGAGCTCGTCGCGCGGCTCCCGAAGAACCCCGACGGCACGCGCACGCTCACGACGAAGTACCCGGACTACTACCCCGTGATGGAGAGCGGGACGAACGCCGCCCTGCGCCGGCGCATGCAGATCGCGTTCAGCAACCGCGGCATGCCGAAGAACCCCGCGCTGCTGAATGAGGCGCTCGCGCTGCGGCAGCAGGCGGCGAAGCTGCTCGGCTACGGCACGCACGCGGACTACGTGCTCGAGGTGAACATGGCGAAGAGCGCCAGGGCGGTCGCCGACTTCGAGGCGCGCCTGATCGCGGCGCTCAAGCCGCGGCTCGCCGCCGACACGGCGAAGATGGAGGCGCTCAAGGCCAGAGAGACCGGCGGCAAGGATCGCCAGATCCAGTCGTGGGACTGGCGCTACTACCTCAACGAGATCAAGAAGCGCGAGTACGCGCTCGACGACGAGCTGGTGCGGGCCTACTTCCCGGCCGACGTCGTGATGCAGGGGATGTTCGAGGTCTACCAGCGGCTCTTCTCGGTCGAGTTCAAGGAGCTGCCGGTGGTGGCGCCCTGGGCCGACGGGGTGAAGCTCTACGAGGTGCGGGAGCGCGGCGGCGGGCGCCTGCTCGCGAAGTTCTACGTCGATCTCTACCCGCGGCCCGGAAAGTATGGCCACGCGGCCGCGTTCGACGTGGGCCTCGCGCGCGATCGGCCCGACGGCTACCAGATCCCGCTCTCGGCGCTCGTCGTGAACTTCACGCCGGCCGCGAAGGGCCAGGTCTCGAGGCTCTCGATCGACGAGGTCGACACGCTCTTCCACGAGTTCGGTCACATCGTCCACATGTCTCTGACGACGGCCCGCTACGCCTCGCTCTCGGGCGCGAACACCGCGCGCGACTTCGTCGAGGCGCCGTCGCAGATGCTGCAGAACTGGGTCTTCGAGCCGGAGGTCCTCGCGCTCATCAGCCGGGATCCGGCCGATCCGTCCAGGACGATGCCCGCCGAGCTCGTCCAGAAGGTCATCGCGACCCGGACGTTCGACAGCGGCGTGAAGTACACCCGCCAGCTCTTCCTGGGCACCTTCGATCAGCGCATCCACACCCGCTCGCCGATCGACGCGGACGCCGAGGCGAAGCGGCTCTGGCTCGAGCTGATGGGCTTCCCGGAGGATCCCGCCGAGCACTTCGCGGCGGGCTTCGGCCACATGATGGGCGGCTACGACGCGGGCTACTACGGCTACCTCTGGAGCCTCGTCTTCGCGTCGGACATGTATGCGCAGTTCAAGGTGGAGGGCGTGCTCAACCCGGCCACCGGGCGCAGGTACCGCGACGAGATCCTCGCGAAGGGGCGGACGCAGGACGGAGACGTGCTGCTCCGGGCCTTCCTCGGGCGCGAGCCCGACGAGGCCGCGTTCCTCAAGCTCGCCGGGATCCCGTAGCGCGCAGCTCCTTCGCGGGGGTCGACGTTCGGGCGACGCCCGCCGCGCCGACGTGCTCTCATCCGCGCTTCGACGGGCCTTTGGGGGCCCCCAAAGGACGCGCGATGAACAAGGTGCCTGCGTACCGCTCTGCGGATCTCCGCAACGTCGTCCTGCTCGGCGCGCTCGGCGCCGGCAAGACGACGCTGGCCGAGGCGCTGCTCCACCGCTGTGGCGCGATCGGGCGGATGGGGAGCGTCGAGGCGAGCACGACCTCGAGCGCGCACGATCCCGACGCCGCCCGCCACCACCACTCGACGACCTCGACGCTGCTCTTCGCGACGAACACGCGGCGCGAGATCAACCTGCTCGACACGCCCGGCCACCCGGAGCTCGTGGGGCAGGCCCTCGCGGCGCTGCCGGTGGTGGAGACCGCGCTGATCGTCGTGAGCGCGGCGGCGGGGGTGGAGGAGGGCGCGAAGCAGCTGTTTCTGGCGGCCGGCGAGGCCGGGCTCGCCCGGATGATCGTCGTCAACAAGATCGACCTCTCCACGCCGCCGCAGCTGCGCGCGCTCCTCGTCGAGCTGCGCGAGGCGTTCGGCCCGACGCTGCACTGCATGAACCTGCCGGCGCAGAGCTGCTCGGACGTGGTCGACTGCTTCGATCGCGAGTCGGGCGCCGTCGATCTGCTCTCCGTCTCCGAGGTGCACAAGGAGCTCGTCGAGGCGGTCGTCGAGGTGGATGACGCGCAGCTCGAGCGCTACCTGGCGGGCGAGCCGGTCGATCTCGGCGCCCTTCGCGCGACGGTCGTGCAGGCCATGGTGCAGGGCCGGATCGTGCCGATCGTCTTCACCTCCGCGCGCAAGGAGGTCGGCATCGACGATCTGCTCCATATTCTGGCGGAGGAGGCGCCGAGCCCCGTGAGCGGGCGGCCGCGGCGGCTGCTCGAGGGCGGACAGCCGGTGGAGATCGCCTGCGACCCGACCGCGCCGCTGCTCGCGCATGTCTTCAAGGTCCTGCGCGATCCGCAGCTCGGCGCTGTGGCGCTGCTGCGCGTGCTGCAGGGGCGGCTCGACG
>CAYHCR010000748.1:0-2852 GCA_964354895.1 uncultured Myxococcales bacterium
ACGACGTACGCGGTCGTCGAGCTTCGGCATCCGACGACCGGCGAGTTTGAGGCGGCGTTGACGTGGGGCGACGGCGTCCGTCCTGCGCTGTCGCCCAGGAGCCACGCGCCCATGCTGCGGCCCGGCCCCCACCGGATCGAGGCGCGCCTGCAGGACGCGGCCGGGCGCGAGCAGCTTCGCAATCGACTCCTTGAGGTCAGCGACGCCGAAGAGACGATCGTGGTGCACCTCGAGGTGCCGTGACGAGCCGGCCGTTTCTTGCTGCCCCCAGGGGTGCGTGCTAACCGTTGGCGCGTGACGACCGCCGAGGCCCTGCAGCGTTGCGAGCTCTTCAAGGAGTTCACCGACACCGGGATCAACATCCTCGCGTCGATCGCGACCGAGCGCGCGCTGCCGGCGGGCGCGATGCTGTTCGCCGAGAGCATGGTCGCCGACTCGTTCTTCGTCGTGAAGAGCGGCCGGATCCGGATCTCCGTGAAGCTCCCGGACGGCCGCGAGCAGACGTTGGCGTCGCTCTCGGAGGGTGAGTCGCTCGGCGAGCTCTCGCTGGTCTCGAGCGATTCGCTGCGGATCGTCACCGCGAACGCGGAGTCGGCGGTCGTCGTCGTCGAGATCCGCCACCGGGACTTCGTGAAGTTGCAGGCCCAGAAGCCGCAGGCCTGCCTGAAGCTCATCCTCGCGATCGCCCAGCAGTTCGGCCGAAAGATGGCCGACAACCGCGAAGCGCTCCGCACGCTGCTGGTCGGCGCGCTCCGGCGCTGATCGATCCGCGTGAGGCGCCTCGCGGCCGCGCTGCTCTCGCTCGCGTTGGCAGCGCCGCCCGCGCAAGCGGAGGGCGGTTCGCCGCGCACCCGCTACGAGCTTCGCGTCGTCCTCTCCGACGATCTCGCCCGGCTGACCGGGACGCTCGATGCGGACGTCCTCAACGACGCCGACGGGCCGGTCGACGCGCTGACGATCTGGCTGCCAGGCGCGGTCTTCGCGCGGCCGCTCGAGGGCCAGACGGCCGTGAACCTCGACCTGCTGGTGCCCGTCGGCGACGGGATCGGCGGCGCGAGGATCGAGGCGGTCCGGCTGCAGGGGACCCCGATCGCCGCCGAGCCGATCCCCGTGGCCGACGTGCCCGACGGCGTCGCCTGGCTCGTGAGACTGCCGGCGCGCCTCGCCCCGCTCGAGCGGATCCGGTTGTCGATGCGCTTCGAGCTCGACGTTCCGGAGCGAACCGGCGCGCTGGGCCGCCACGCCGACACGTTCACGTCGCTCGGCACATTCCACCCGTACGTCGTCGCCGGCGACGCGCGCTCGCGCGGCCTCGACGCCCGAAGACCACGCGCCGCCGACTTCGTGCTCGACGCGACCTTGCCGCCGGAACGCGAGGGGTTCGCAGGTGGTCGCCCGCTCGGCCCGTCCGCCGGCCCGCAGAGCTTTCCAGCGCGCGAGTGGATCGAGCTGCTCGTGCGGCCGCGTGGCGAGGAGACGCTCAACGTCCGCGGGGCGCCGGTGCTCCCGCTGCAGGCAGCGCCGGTCACCGGTCGAGCGCGCGACGAGGGTGGGTTGCCGGACGTGGCAGCGGCGCCGGGCGAGTGGCGCGGCGACGACCTCGCGGCGCTGATCTCGCGGCTCGACGCGTGGGCCGACGCGCGCCTGGAGTTGCCGGATCCGGGCCCGATCGCGGTCGTCGTCGTGCCGCTGCGGAGCGAGGCCGCGATCGCCGGGCCGGGCGTCGTGTTCGTCTCGGATCGCGCCTTCGCACTGGCCCCGATGGCGGCCGCGCGGCGCTTCCACGAGCGCGCGATCGCCCGGGCGTGGCTCGCGGCGCGGCTGATGGCGCTGGTGCGGGAGCGGGAGCGGTCCGCGGACGTGATCGTCGTCGCGGACGCGCTCGGGGCTCGCCTCGCCGAGCGCTTCCTCGAGGCGCAACCGCCGGCGGGTGACGTCGGCGCGTGGCTGACCGCCCTCGACTTCATCCCGGAGGTCGACGACTTCCTCCGCTCGCCGCGGGCGGCGTTCCCTCACGTCTATTTCCGCCCGACGGCCGACCCGCTCGTCGTGCGTGACGAGCCGAGCAGCTTTGCGCATCCGGGGCCGCGCGGCCGGCTCCTCCTGGAGCGCACGATCGATTGGTCCGGCGCGCCCGCTGTCGATCATGCGATCGAGGCCTACCTCGCCCAGCGCAGCTGCTCGGAGGCGGCCCGATGCAGCCTTCGCGCCGTCCTCGAGCGCGAGCTGGGTCCTGATCTCGGCGCGCTCTTCGAGGCCTTCACCGCGCGCTTCCCGCGCGAAGAGCTGCGCGTCCGCCTGCTCGCGCCCGGCGACGCGACCTCGCCAGCGCGCGTCGCGATCGAGCGGCGCGGCGACACGCCCCCCGCCGTCGTCGAGGTCGCGCTGCTGGAGTCGGGCGGGCGAAGCTCGATCGTCGCCTGGCGCACGTCCGCCGGTGTGCGGGAGACGGTGCTCGAGGTGCCGGTGGAGGCCCCGCTCGAGCGCGTGCGCGTGGATCCCCGCGGGCGGATCACCCAGCGCGCGCTGCGCCCGGACGAGCCGCCGTCGACGGGCGACGCCGACCCCGCGCGCTGGCAGCTCCTGGTCACGCGGGCGACCGCCCGGGCCGACGCGGCGACAGGCGAGCTCTCCGCGGATCTCGACCTGCTGCTCCGGCCCAGGGAATCTCTGCAGGATCGCATCGTCGTCGGGGCGGCGCTCCGGCCCTCCCGGATCGGAGGTCGGACCGCCGTCGTGCACGGCCTCGGCGACTTCCTGGACGGCGCGCGACAGCCGTTCGGCGTCTCGGTCGGCCTCGGCGCCGACTACCTCCGCGCCGGCTTCGGCGGGAGCAGCACTGCAGCCGGCTG
>CAYHCR010000749.1:0-2840 GCA_964354895.1 uncultured Myxococcales bacterium
CGATCGCCCTGCGCGACCCTCGACCCACGCCGCGATCGCCTCGAGCCAGTGCAGACGCGCCTGCAGGTCCGACGGCGCAGCCTCGTGTCGCGCGCGCTGCGCCTCGATCCACGCGAGGCACCTCCCCTCACTCGTCGCAGGCCAGCCGTCCGTCGAGGCGAGCGGCTTCTCCTCGCGTTCGAACTCCCGCCGCACGATCGCCGCCCAGTGCGCGCGGACTGCGGGCCGCTCCGGCTCCCGCTGCAGCCGCGCCGACACGCGCCATCGATCCGGATGCGACCGCTGCGCCTCCTCGAACAGCGCGAACCGCGCCGGCTCCTTCGCGAGCAGCTCTGCCAGCATTCGCGGCCGTCGCCCGAGCGTCTGCAGGTCCCTTTCGAGCTCCGGCAGGCCGCGCCCCTCGACCCGGAGCCACCAGAGCTGCAGGTCGGTCCGCTCCGGCTCGGCCTCGATCGCCCGATGCAGACGACTCCAGGCCGAGCGCATCAGCCCGCCCCTCCGCGGAGAGAGCCGGAACGGGAGCAGCGCGCTCGGCTCCAGCTCGAGGTCGCTCGAACCTCGCTCCGGCCGCGGCAGAGGCGGCGCGACGAGCCCCTCGACGAGCGCGCTCCGCTCCCGCCGCGTGTCGCCTTCCACGTCGATCGCCCGGAGCGCCCACGCCAGCTCGGCGGTCCGGGTCGGATCACCCGGCATCGCGCGCAGCAGCCGGCGGCGCAGTTCGACCCGCTCTGCCGCGAGTCCTCGCCGCACCGGGCTCGCGAGGCTGCCTTCGCGGATCAGCGCCTCGAGCGCACACGCACGCTCGTGTAGCAACGCGGGATCGTCCTCCGCCTGCGCCCGAAGCCAGGCGAGGCTCTCCTGCAGCAGGCGACAGGCCTCCTCCGGCCGCTCCTCGGTGCTGCGGTACCTCGCGAGCGCATGAAGCGAGCGCATCAGGTCGAGCCCCGCCCCGAGCCCGCGCGCGAGCTCGACGCTCTCCTCGAGAGGCCTCGCCGCTTCTCGCCACCGGTCGAGCTGAGCCCGGCGCTGACCGACGCAGCGCGACGCGTCCGAGCGCCCGCGCGCCGTCGGATCGAAGCGAAGCCGCAGCTCCGCCAGGTCGAGCGCGAGCTGCGTTCGGCCTGTCGCTGCGAGCCACGGCTCCGACTCCGCCGCTGCGTGCAGCAGTGCCGGCACACGACCCTCGCGAGCCTCGCACGCCTGCACGAGCGCGCCGAGGTCGCTCCCGGCCGGCAGGCTCCGCAGCCTTCGCTCCAGCAGCTCCGCAGCGAAGCTCTGCGCGTCGGCCTCGACGAGCGCGACGAGCTCGTCGTGGTCGAACTCCGCGGCACGCGCGAACAGCGCCGCCGCGAGCGTTCGTCTCGCCGGCGTCTCCTTCGGCAGCCCCTCGACCTCCCGGATCGAGCGCGCCAACGACGCCGCGCCCCGAGGCAGCTCGCGAAGCCGACGACGCACGCAGCTCGCCTCGCTCGCGGGCCCGTCCGCATCGAGCCGTTCGTCGAGCAGCCTCCCGAGCCAACGCGACGGCCCCTCGCCCGGGAACGCTGCAGCGAACTCGTGGAAGCGCCGCAGCCGCGCAGGACGCGTCAGGTGCGTCCGGACCTCGCTGGGGATGGCGGGCCACGCCGGCGCCGGGCTTCCCATGGCGCAGAAGTGCCCATGCAGCTCCGGTAACTCCCGATCGGCCGAGAGTCCGCGCAGCTCGTAGAACGGTCGGGAGAGCCCCGCCTCGAGGCTCCGGACGAAGAGTTCGTCGCGTCCGAACGGGCTCGCCGCTCCCTCCCCGCAGAGGCGCAGCCACGTCTCGGTCCTCATCCCCACGAGGAGGCGAAGCCAGGGCCGCGCCGAGACCTCGTCGAGGATCGCCCGCACCTGCCCGACGATGCCCTCCGTCGCCGCGTCGAACCCGTCGAGCACGATCGCGGGCGGCCGATCCCCGAGGGCGTCGAGCGACGGTCCCTGGCCGGACGCGGCGCAGTCCATCGCGGCGCCGATCCCTTCCACGAGCGACGCGCCTCCAGCCACCTCCGGCATCACCAACCGCATCGCGCGTCCCGCGAGCACCTTCTCCGCGAGATGAGCGAAGAGCGCCGTCTTCCCGCTCCCCTCCTCGCCCAGGACGACGAGCGCGCGCCCCTCCGCTCGCCCGACCGCGACCGCCGCGACGAGCCGGTCTGCCGCCCGGGGGAGATAGGGGACGAGCGCGAGCCCCTGCGCCCGAAGGGCGTCGAGCCGCGTCCGAAGGTGCGCGCGCCAGGGCTCCTGCCGTCCCGTCTCTGCCATCGACCCCTCCCCATTCCGTCGTCTCCGGGGAGGACCACAACTTGGCCGGGCGCCGTCCGCAGGCGGCGTCCACGTACGGCGCGACCCGTCCTGCGGTCCCTCGCTCGTCCGATCGACCTGAACCAAGGAGAAGAGATGCCGACTCCGAATCAGATCGCGCAGTTCGAGGCGCACCTGGCGGCGTACCAGCACGTGCCGGCGGGGGCGCTGACCAAGCTCGAGACCGTCGCGGCGCTCGTCGAAGGAGGGCGAATCCTCGGCTTCCAGACCCGCTCGGCGGGCCCCGGCGGCGGCGAGTATCCCGCGCCGTACACCCGCCGGGGCGTGCCGGTCGAAGGCCGCATTGACGTCACGTGGCTGCGCGACGAGGAGCCCGTCGCGGCGTTCGAGGTCGAGGGATACTGGTGCACGGAAGACAGCGTCTTCAACGACCTCGCGAAGTTCCGCGTCGCGGCGGCCGGGGGCTGCGGCTTCCACCGCATCGTCCTCTATCGCCTCGCGCCGCACGCAGGCTGTCCCGCATGCGTCCCTTGGCACCCGAAGAAGGCGCTCCGCGT
>CAYHCR010000750.1:0-2824 GCA_964354895.1 uncultured Myxococcales bacterium
CGCTGCCGCCCGAGCCGCCCGAGCCGCCCGAGCCGCCCGAGCCGCCCGAGCCGCCGCTGCCGCCGGTTCCACCCGAGCCGCCGGTTCCACCCGAGCCGTCCGAGCCGCCCGAGCCGCCGCCCTCGTCTTCGTCGCCTCCGCTGCAGGCGCCGGAGGCGAGCGCGAGAGCGGCGAGCAACGTGATGCCTACGAACGGCCGCACGAGCCGCGCGCGCGGCGAGCCGATGTTCGACATGCAGGATCTCCCGGATGGCCGCTCCTCGACGGAGCCGCCGGGGAATCTACCGGGCGCTCGCGCGCATTGAAAGCGCTGCGGCGTCCCGGGCGCCGAGAGCGCCTGCAGGGGGTAAGCGTCCGGTGAACCCCAGCTGTCGGCGTCGATCGCGGTCGCGGCGCCGGGTGGGATCGAACGCGTCGTCACGAAGGTCCTCCTCGACGCGCGTCGTGGGCTGCCGTGCCTCCTGCATCGCGGACCGCGCTGGCGGCTGCCGCGAGAACTTGCGCAGCTGCCTGGAGAGGCTCGCGCTCCCTGCAGCCGGGCGGGCCGCTCGATCCGCCGGGGTGACGTGCCCGGCGCGAAGGGAGGAGCGAACGGCGCGGGGCGGGGGGTGTCGAAACGAGCTCGCCCTCGGCAGACGCAGCGAATGAGCGCTTCCGAACGGTTCACCCTCCTGCTCGCCCTCGCTGCCGCGCTCGCCGCCTGTTCGCCGGACGACGAGGCAGGCGATTCCCTGCCCGGCGATGGTTACGGCGGGGGCGGGGGCCTCGGCGGCAGCGGTGGCGTTCCCGACGACTGGACGCTCCAGAACCCCCCACCGAGCGAGGGCGTCTTCGCGCAGGACTGCGATGCAGAGCCGCCGCCCGGAGGGACGCTCGAGAACGTGGCGGTCATGTTCGACGCCGGCCGGGTCTCGATCCTGTGGGACGGCGACGTGAAGGGCTACCAGGCGCTCGTCTACGACGACGAGACGGACGAGCTGCTCTGGAACGTCTCGGTCACGACCCGGGAGGGCTGGGAGACGCAGGACTACGACCTCTTTCACGTGCTCGGCTCGCCGCTGGTGTACGGGGCGCCGAGGTTCGAGGGTGAGGTCAGGGTCAGTGAGCCCGTGCCGGCGAAGCCGCTCGTCGACGGGCGGCGGTACAGGCTGACGATCGTGCGGGGCTGCGTGCACCTCGGGCCGGTCCGGTCCGACGGGACCCGGTGGGCGACCGGCCTCTGGGGCTACAACTGGGAGGGGAGCTTCCTCTACGCGGTACCGCCGGGGCAGTAGCGCTGCGCGACGAAGCGCGCGGGCGGCCTGCAGGTGCAGCGCCCGCCACCATCTTGCATGGATGAACGGTCGGGCGTTGCTGCTCCGCTGGCCCGGAGACGAGCACGGGTGCGGGTCGGCGCCGTGCCGCAAGCGATGCGGCGACGACGAGGGCGCGAAGGGGCGCGGCGATCGAAGGTGGGTGAGGTGCCCCGATCGATCCTCCCAACCTGAAGCATCCTCGACGCAGGCCGTGCGTCGACCTCGAACCGCGTCGGCTCCGGTCCGGCGCGCCGGCCGCTTGATCACCCGCGATGTCGCACAGCGTGCCTCACCTGTCACGCGGCGTCCGCCAGCCACCTGCTCGCGTCGGCCCACTTCAAGTGGACCGGCCCGACGCCGGGCCTCGTCGGCCAGGAGAACGCCACGAACCTGGGCAAGAAGAACTTCATCAACAATTTCTGCATCGCGGTCCCGTCCAACGAGAAGCGCTGCACGCAGTGCCACACCGGCTACGGCAGCGATCCGGTGAAGGACGCCGCGGGCGTCGTGATCTCCGGCGGCCCGGCGTACAAATTCCCGGAGCCGGGCAAGGCGGACTGCCTCATCTGTCATGCAGATCTGGCGACCTCGAAGTACACCAAGGGCGCGGGCACCTGGGGCGGCGCGGCCGTCGCGGGCATCGCGGATCCCGCGGCCGATCCGCTCTATGCCGACAAGCTGCGCGAGACGCTGCTGATCGCGGCGAAGAGCGTCGGGAGCCCCAAGCGGGACAACTGCGGCTTCTGCCACTTCGGCGCCGGCGGTGGCGACAACGTGAAGATGGGTGATCTGGCGAGCTCGTTGAAGAACCCGTCCCGCGAGGCCGACGTCCACATGGGCACGGGCGCGACCTGCGTCACCTGCCACGCGACCACGACGCACCAGCCCCCGGGCAGCGGCGCGAGCGTCGTCGTCAAGGAGGGCGAGCTGCTCTGCACCGGCGCCTGCCACACCGAGACGCCGCACCTCGGCGCGCTCGCCGCGGCGCTCGACAACCACGCGCAGGACGTCGCCTGCCAGACCTGCCACGTGCCCGCGTTCGGTCGCCAGCTCCCCGGCAAGATGAACTGGGACTGGTCCACCGCGGGCGACAAGCAGGCCTGCATGGGCTTCCAGCCGTGCGTCGGCGGCGTCTCGAAGACGATGGTGGAGGGCCACGAGGTCGAGCAGTACAACTGGATGAAGGGCACGTTCGTGTTCCAGAAGAGCGTCCGGCCGGCCTACGCGTGGTACGACGGCCGAGCGACACACATGCGCACGACGGACAGCTTCGATCCGGCCCTCGGCCTCGATCCCGCGACGCCGATCCGCATCAACGGCCCGGTCGCGACGATCGGTGACGCGCCCGCGAAGATCTTCCCCTTCAAACACATGACGGGGCGGCAGGCGGCGGCGGTCAACGGGAGCTTCCTGATCGCGCCGCATCTCTTCGGCGTCGACGGCTTCTGGGGCAAACGCGCCGACGGCACGGCGGTCGTGCCGGCGCTGTATGACGCCACGACGATCGAGGCGATCTGGAGCGAGATCTT
>CAYHCR010000751.1:0-2824 GCA_964354895.1 uncultured Myxococcales bacterium
CTCCCGGGCGCGGCGCTCGATCGCGCGCGGGCCGCCCGCGCCGTCGAGCGGTTGCGCGGCTCGCGTCTGGGATGTGGCTCCGCGGCGTCGAGCGGGGATCGTCGTGGCGATGGAGGAGGCGTCAGATGCGCGCAGTGCTGGTTCGAGTCGGAGTCGATCAGAGCTACGGCCACTGGAACGGCCCGTTCGATCCGCAGACGCGAGAGTTCATCTACGTCCCGATCCCGGAGAGCGTGCAGCAGCGAAGAGGTATGCGGACCGACTACCGCCCGATCGCGGCGGCCGTCGAGCAGTTTGGCGCGAGTCGCGGCGTCCCGGATCTGCGTCTCCCGTCGGCGCTTCGGGACGACGCGACGCACCTCGATCCGGATTTCTCGTCGCTGACGTACGGCGACAACGGTGAACGGCGGGGCAACGGCCTCTTCTCGTTCGAGCGAGGCGACTTCCTCGTCTTCTATGCCGGTCTCCGATCGATCGATCCCGCGGACGAGCGCCTCGTCTACGCCCTCATCGGCCTCTACCGCTTCGGCGAGGTCGTCCGCGCCGGCGACGTCGAACGAGCCCGCCAGGGTGAGAACGCACACACGCGACGCATTCCGACGTACGACGATGACGTGATCGTTCGCGCGACCCGGCGAGGGAGCGGGCGGCTCGTCCGAGCCATCCCGATCGGCGAGCTTCGTGACCGTTCCTACCGTGTCCGCGAGGATCTCCTTACGGCGTGGGGCGGCCTCTCGTGCAAGGACGGCTTCATCCAGCGCTCGGCGGTGCTGCCTCGCTTCCTGCGACCCGAACGATTTCTACGCTGGTGGGAGAAGCAGGACGTCGAACTCGTGGCGGAGAACAACCCGATGCCGAAGAAGCCTGCTGCGCCGCCCGTGATCCTCGTGATGCTGAGACAGCCGTGGAATCGGGAGTCGGAGCAGCGGACCGACCCTCTCTACGAATTCGGCAGCTTCGGGCTGACGGGTTGCCACAACGGGAACCTGCTGGCCTCGGATGCAGCGGACGGAGCGAGGCTCGGCTTCGTTCAGGGCGGACCGGGCAGGATGCGCCTCGTGATGCTGACTCCACCCGTGAAGATCGTGCGGCATCCCAACGGCGTCGAGGCTGCCTGGCGCTCCGCGTCGATGCCGCTGAAGTTTGAGGACGCACCACTGCTCGTCGATCGGTGGGGGAAGAGCGAGGTCCCCGGGATGCTCGAAGCGCTTCGCGGCGGTCGACGGTCGACGCTGAGCGCGCAATTCGCCAGCAACTTCCGCAGCCGGCTTCGGCCGCTGGAGCCGCGGCTCGCCGCGTCGGTCGTGAAGGCATGGGAGGAGGCGAACCGGGATCGCATCCATCGCGCGAAATCGTACTGGGAGGCGCTGCCCCGGCCGCCGCCATCGAAGGACGAGGACCGCGAGGGGACGTACCGCGGGCTTCTGCGTCGGGCGGGTGCGCGCACCGCTCCGGCGAAGAAGGCGAAGCGGAACTGCTGAGTGGGACGCCGAAGTCGGCGGTCGCCAGACGCCGAGGGATATCCCCCTCCGCGGACAGTCGACCGGCGGAACGTCTCATGGCCGATCGCGTTTATGAATGCGTCGGCCTGGCGAACGAGTCGGCTGCGCTCTCCTGCGTGGAGCTCCTTCGCAGCTGGGATCGCCGCGGCCCCACCCGTGACCGCAAGCAGCGCCCAGCGGACGCCGGACGAGTCCCCCCGGCCGGCGTCGGGCGCGGTCGGTCAGGTGCCCGCCGTCGCGGGACGTTCGCCCGCCGCCGGCTTCGCCGACTCCCGCTGGGTCGCGCGGAACGGGCGGAACATCGCGAGGAAGAGCGCCCCGGGATAGAGCATGAGGAACAGCTTTGCCAGCCAGGCGTACCAGCCGGGGAGCGGCCGAGCGGGGCGGTTGTCGAGCTTTCCACGCACGACACGGAGAATCCTGGTCCGCTCCGCGATCTTCTCCTCGATCGCCGCGTTCGCGCGCAGGAACCTCGCGCGGCTCTCCGGCTCGCAGCTCGCGGGGAGCGGCGTCGCGGCCTGCGCCTGCAGGTTCGCGAGCTCGCGCTCGAGGTTCGCGCGTCGGGACTCGAGCTCCTCGGCCTCCTCGAGGATGGCCCCGCGGCGCGCGAAGCCGGCGCTCGACGCGCCGAGGTCGAGCGCCGCCAACAGCAGCCCGGAGCAGGCGATCCACGCGGTCAGCACGGCGGTCAGCAGCACGAGCGAGGAGAACAGCGGCCACGTCGCCTCGTACAACCAAGCGCCCAACGACGCCGGCGGACCCCGCGCCGTCACCGGGAGCGGCGCGGGCGAATGCGCTCGGTCGCCCGCGGGTGCCGCGGGCTCGTCGTAACCCCACGCGGCGGCGTCGTCGGTGCGCTCGGTCGAATCGTGCTCCTCCTCGCTCCGCCGGGGCGGCAGCTCCAGCTGCGACGCGACCGCCCACCGCACGGTGAGCACCACCTGCGACGCCTCGGCCGGCCGCACGATGCCCGCCCATACGAGCCGCATCGGCCGTCCCGGCTCCGGCGGCGGCTCGCTCGCGACGCGGACGGTCGCGCAGTATCGGTCGTCGGCGGCCCGGCGCTTCGCCTCGAGCCGCCCGCGCGCGCGGGCGTCGCCTCCCTGGACCTCGAGCGTGCGCGCGACCCGGATCGAGAGCACGGCGGCGCGAAGCGAGAGGAGCGCGGTCGCCGCGGTCCGCCACGCAGCGGCGTAGGCCTGCGTCGCCTCCCCGCCGGTCTGCTCCCCGCCGGGGTCGGCCCGCATACCTGTCCACGCGCTCGTCGTCGCCGACGCGGCTCGCCTCGCCCCGCGCGCCTCCGCCAGCCGCTTGCGGGCGAC
>CAYHCR010000752.1:0-2816 GCA_964354895.1 uncultured Myxococcales bacterium
CCCGCTCGTCGGCAATCCTTCCCAGAACGACCACGACGGCGACGGCCAGGGCGATCCCTGCGACGCGGACGACGACAACGATGGCGTCGCGGACGGGCTCGACAACTGCCCGCTCGTCGGCAACGGGCTGCAGTCGAACGTCGATGGAGACGGGCTCGGCGACGCCTGCGACCCCTGCCTCAACGACGCGCAGAACGACGCCGACGGCGACGGCGTCTGCGGGAATCTGGACAACTGTCCGTCGCTCGCGAACGCCGGCCAGCAGAACGGCGACGGCGACGCGCCCGGCGACGCGTGCGACGCCTGCGCGAGCGATCCGCAGAACGACGCGGACGGCGACGGCGTCTGCGGGAACCTGGACAACTGTCCGGGCGCGGCGAACGCGACCCAGCTGGATCGCGACGCCGACGGCGCGGGCGACGCCTGCGACGCCTGCCCGCTCGATGCCGACGACGACGCCGACGGTGACGGTCGCTGCGGCAACGTGGACAACTGCCCGCTCGTCGCGAACCCGTCCCAGACCGACGTCGACGGCGACGGGCTCGGGGACGCCTGCGACGTCGACCTCGACAACGACGGCGTCTCCGACAACGTCGATAACTGCCTCGGGCTGCCCAACGCCGGCCAGGCGAACGCCGACGGTGACTCGAGCGGCGACGCCTGCGACCTCTGCCCGAACGATGCCGGCAACGACGCCGATCGCGACGGCGTCTGCGGCGATCTGGACAACTGTCCCATGGCGAACGCCGGCCAGGCGGACGCGGACCTCGACGGTCGCGGTGACGTCTGCGATCTCTGCCCGAACGACGCGCTCGAGGACGCGGACGGCGACGGCTTCTGCGCCAACGAGGACAACTGCCCGACGGTCGGCAACCCGACGCAGGTGGATCTCGACACGGACGGGCAGGGCGACGCCTGCGACGCCGACACGGACGGGGACGGCGTGGCGGACGCGGGCGACAACTGCGGGCGCGTCGCGAACCCGGGCCAGGGCGACGCGGACGGCGACGGCCAGGGCGACGCCTGCGACGGCGATCGCGACGGCGACGGCGTGCCGGACGCGGACGAGCTCGCGCTCGGCCTCGATCCGGATCTGCTCGACACCGATGGCGATGGACTCGGAGACGCCGACGAGCTCGGCCCCAACCTCGCGCGGCCGCGCGACACGGACGGGGACTCGACGATCGACGCGCTCGACGAAGACTCGGACAACGACGCCGTCCCCGACGCGATCGAGGAGGGCGACGGCGCGCTCGCCACGCCCGCGGTCGACACCGACGGCGATGGCACGCCGGACGCGCGCGACACCGACTCCGACGGCGACGGCGACGGCGACGACACGGACAACTGCCGCGTGGTCCCCAACGCGGATCAGCGGGACACCAACCGCGACGGCGTCGGGGACGCCTGCGAAGGTGACCGCGACGGCGACGGGCTCGTCGACGGCGCGGACGACTGCCCCGACGTCGCGAACCCCGACCAGGCGGATCTCGACGCGGATGGCCGCGGCGACGCCTGCGACGCGGACGCGGACGGCGACGGCGTGGACGACGCGACCGACCTCTGCCTGCGGCTGCAGAACCCCGATCAGCTCGACACCGACGCCGACGGTGACGGCGATGCGTGCGACGCGGACGACGACGGCGACGGGGTGGACGACGCGGCCGATCTCTGCCCGCTCGTCCCGGATCCCGCGCAGCTGGACGCCGACGCCGACGGGCAGGGCGACGCCTGCGACGGCGACGTGGACGGCGACGGGATCGACGACCTGACCGACGTCTGCCCGCGCGTGGCCGATCCCGACCAGGCCGACCGCGACCAGAACGGCTTCGGGGACGCCTGCCAGGACGACGACGGCGACGGGTTCGCCGATCGCGACGACAACTGCCCCGACGCCGCCAACGCCGATCAGGCGGACGCCGACGCCGACGGGGCGGGCGACGCCTGCGACGCGCCGGCCGCGATCGACACGGACGGCGACGGGATCGAGGACCTGCTCGACAACTGCCCGGCGCTCACGAACCCGCGACAGGAGGACTCGGACGACGACGGCCTGGGCGACGCCTGCGACGACGATGGCGGCGCGGGTGGGTCGGGCGGCGGCGGCGGGGACGACGGCGGTGGGACGACCCTGCCTCCGCCACCTGCCGGCGGCGCCGAGGAGAGCGGGGGCTGCGGTTGTACCGCCGGCGCCGGCGGCTCGAGCCTCTCGCTCGTGCTCGCGGCCCTCGCGATCGCGATCGGGCGCGTGAGGAGGCGAGCCGCCTCCGGGCTGCCGTGAAGCATTGCCGAAGGGTCACCCGGGGCGAGACGTGACGATCGCGGTCGTCGGGGCCTCGGGCGCGGTCGGCGCGCGGACGGCGGTCGCGCTTCGGCGCCTCGCGCCCGAGGCCCGGCTCCTGCTCGTGGGGCGTCGGGAGGGCCCGCTGCGGACGCTCGCGGCCCGCCTCGGCGGCGACGTCCGCTGCCTCGCCGAGGACGTCGCCACGCCCGACGGCGCAGCGGTGCTCTGCGGGTCGGCCCGGACGATCGCGTTCGCCGCCGGCCCGGACGGCACCGTCGGGATCCCGCTGATCACGCAGGCGGCTCGCGTGGGGCTCCGCTGGGCCGACGCCTCCGACGATCCGGCGCTGACGCGGACCGCGCGGGGCCTCGGCCCGGTCTTCGCGGCGGCCGGGGGCGCGGTCACCAGCGCGGCGCCCGCGGGCTGGCTCGCCGCGCTCGATGAGCGGCTCGCGCAGGAGCTCCCACGCGCGGAGCGGGTCGAGCGGCTCCTGTACCTCGGTGCGGGCGCCAGTCGCGGCGCCGCGACCGCC
>CAYHCR010000753.1:0-2807 GCA_964354895.1 uncultured Myxococcales bacterium
CACGTGCGCGGTCACGAAGTCGGGCGCGCTCTCGGCGGCGCCGTCGGAGACCACGAGGCGCAGCACCACCTCGGCGTCGGTCCGGACGGCCGGGGCCGGGAAGCTCGGCGCTGGCGAGCTCGGATCGTCGAGCGTGACGCCGCCCGAGAGGACGTCCCACCGGAACGAGAGCGCCTGGCCGTTCGGATCGGACGAGCGCGCACCGTCGAGCGTCACGTTCGCCCCCGGCCGCGCCGCCACGTCATCCCCGGCGTCCGCGACCGGGGGCTCGTTGAGCGTGTTGCGCACGTGGACCTGCAGCGCTGCGATCGGGGCGCCCGCCTCGTCGAGGCAGAGCGCGCCGACGTCGGTCTCGCCGCAGCTCGTGTGCACATCGCCCGGGTCGACGACCTCCACAGCGAACGCCAGGGTCTCGTCGCGAACGAGCCCGAGCGGCTCGACCACGACGCACGCGCCGGCGGGCGCGGGGTCGACGGCGCAGGCGCCGGGCGGCGCGTCGGAGAACCGCACGCTGGCCCCTCCGGCGGTCGGCAGGAGCCGCCAGGAGAACTCGAGCGGCTCGCCCTCGGGGTCGACCGACGCGGAGGCGTCGAGCACGAGGCGCTGGTCCTCGTCTGCCTCGGCCGGGAAGGCGCAGGGCTCGCCCCCGTCGCCCACGCGGCAGCGCACGTTGATCCGCGCCGGGTCGTTGTCCGGGTCGCCCACGACGACGACGACCGTGTCGGGCCGCCCATAGAGCGTCCCCTCCGGCTCCTCGCGCGAGACACCGAGCAGGAAGGTGAGCGCCACCGCGCGCCCCTCGACGGTCGGCGTCGGCGCCACGAGCGTCGGGCGCTCCGCGGTCGACTGGCAGCCGCGGAAGGCGCCGCCCGTCAGCTCGACCGGCGGCCCGGAGGTCTGCAGCCAGCAGAAGCGGACGTTCGCCTCGCCGCCCGGATCACCCGCGTCGCAACGGCCGTCGCCGCCGGGCGCGCACGAGCCGCTCGCGTCGAGCGTCACGCGGTCGCCCGCGTTCAGGGGTGGGCAGGGCAGCGGCCCCCCGGCGCAGCCGCTGCGTCGCGGATCACGGCCGGCGTCCGCGATCGGCGCGTCGAGCTCCCACGTCGCGGCGACCAGCACGGGCGCCGAGCGCAGCCGGCCGGCCTGCGCCTTGAACGCGACCCCGAGGAACGGCAGCGCGGCGACGTCGTGGCGCGAGGGCTCGGTCAGCTGCGGCGGCGGCAACGCGAGCAGCTCGCCGGCGAGCAGCGCTGCAGGTGCGAGGCCGAGCCGCGGCGCGAAGCCGATCGCCGTGGTCGAGTCGCCGTCCGGGTCGATCGCGAAGCCCTCGAGCGCGAGCGGCGACGGCGTCGCGAGCCGGACCAGCCCCGACGCGAGCGCGCCCGCGCCGAGGCCGACGCGCGCGTCCGGCGCCGTGTCCAGCAGGCGCTCGTCCGCGACGTCCCGCACGAAGATCCGCACGTGCTCCGGCGCCGACCAGAGCGCGCGTCCCGCCCCGTCGAACCGTCCGCTCTGCGCCTCGAGGCGGAAGCCGAGCACCGTCGCCTCGTCCGGCGCGACGAACGACGGGTGCGGCGCGCTCGGGTCGTCGAACTCCACCGGCAGACCTTCCTGCTGGGTCCAGCGCAGGGTGACGCCGGTGGGGCAGGGCGCGCCGAGCTCACACGCCGCGTCGATCGCGACCGACTCCCCCTCCGGCGCGCCGAGCCGGACCGACGTCGCGCGCGGGACCTCGCGATCCGCGCCCGCGCTGACCAGCGGCGCGGGCCGCAGCCGCGAGGGATCGGACGTCACGAGCACCCGCACGAGGTCTTCGCTGCGGTGGCGGCCATCGTCGACGACCAGCGCGAGCGCGTACTCGGCCTCGACCCCCCCGAACAGCAGCCGCGGCGCCGTGAAGCGGGTGATCGACCCGCCCGCGTCGTCCAGATCGATCGGCGAGGGCCCGCGCACGAGGCTCCACTGCGTCCGCAGCGGCAGCCCCGCTTCCCCTCGGGTCGAGCCGCGGCCGTCGAGCCGGACCGGCTGGCCCTCGAGCACGATCTGGTCCGGGCCGGCGTCCGCGAGCGGTCCGGCGAAGGCCGGCTCCCGCACCACCGACGGCGGCGCGGGCGGGTCGCCGCCGTCGCCTGGCGGCGTGTCCGGGCATGCGCCGGCGAGGCCGACGAGCAGCGCGCCCGCGAGCGTCCGGCGGAGGGTCAGGGGCACGGTCGGCACGGCTCGACTCTACGCTAGACTCGCGGGGCTCCTGCGCCGGGGGAAAGCCCTTGTTCGTCCTCGTCCTGATCATCTCCGTCCTCGTCGCCGTCGTGCCGATCGTCGGCTACCTCACCTTCATCTGGTGGCTCGATCGCTACGAGCGCGAGCCGATCTGGCTGGTGATCGTGACGTTCCTGTGGGGCGCGCTCGGCGGCACCGTCGGCGCGATCGTCGTGTCCGGCACGCTGCAGCTCGGCGTCGACGCCGCGATCGGCCGGGCCCGCAACTCGCGCGAGATCTCCGCTGCGATCGGCGCCGTCGTGCTCGCCCCGCTCGTCGAGGAGGCGACGAAGGGGCTGATCCTGCTGATCCTGCTGCTCAGCAAGCAGTTCGACAATTCGACCGACGGGCTGATCTACGGCGCTGCGACCGGCCTCGGCTTCGCGATGACCGAGAATTTCCTCTACTTCCTGACCGTCTATCAGCAGGGCGGCGCCAAGGCGTGGGTCGGCAACATGATCACGCGCACCCTGTTCTCGGCGGTCGTGCACTGTTGCGCCTCCGGCACGTTCGGCTTCTTCCTGGGCCTCTCCCGCTACCGGGAGAGC
>CAYHCR010000754.1:0-2800 GCA_964354895.1 uncultured Myxococcales bacterium
GAGCCGAGCAGCAGCGCGAAGCCGACGCTCACGAGCCCGCTGTGGCTCGCGTTCGCGACGAGCTCGTCGAGCTGCGCGGCGACCGTCTCGCGTGTGCCGACCGCGAGGTTGTCGAAGACGAAGGCGCGCACCTCGTGGTGCAGGTGGAAGAGGTCGAAGGTCTGCAGCCCGAAGAGGATCACCGCGAGCAGCGGCACGAGCGAGACGACCGTCAGGTAGGTCAGCGCCGCCGAGCGGAGGAAGACGCGCGAGGCGCCGAAGCCGCGCGCCGCCTGCACGGCGACGAGCAGGATCTCGATCGCGAAGCGCATCGGCTCGCCGAACCGCGTGACGAGGGCGCGCGCGAGGCCGCGGAGCTGGCGCGCCGGCGGCGACGGGGCGCCGACCGGCGCGGGCGGCTCAAGGCGTTTCGGCAAATTGGCCCCGCAGGACGAGGACCGAGGTAGCGGCCCGCGCTTCGCTCGTGTAACGCCTTGCTTTCAATGGCTTCGCCCTGCGGGCTCAGCGGACGACGCGGCGCGTGATGATCTTCTCGATGAGCGCGCGGGAGACGGCCGTGAGCTGCGTGAAGACCACGCCCATCCCGGCCACGGAGCCGGGCCCGGGCGCGACCACGCGCACGACCTCGCCCTCGCCCTCGATCGTCTCGAGCTCCTCGTCGATCACCGTGAAGCGCAGCGCCACCCGCGTGCCGACCGCCAGCGGCTCGTCGGTCCGGATGAACGCGCCCGTGCGCGACAGGTTCGCGACGTACTCGGCGATGAACTCCTCGACCGAGGCGAACTCGCGGTTCACCCGCAGCCGCTGCTCTTTGCGCTTGCCGGCCATCCGAAGCCCCCTCTGGGGATCGATGCGCGACCGACGCCGGGAGCTCCGGAGCCGGTCGCGCCTCGTCATGCGCCGCGTTCCGTCCGCCATTCTCCCGGCGTCGGATGCTTCCTGCTTGACGGCCTACGATTCGGTCTTCTCGCGGCTCTCGCGCTCGCGCGCGCTCCGGCTGCCGCGCCCCTCGCGTCCGCCGCCCCCGCCGCCGGCCTCCTTCTTCTCCTGGCGGCCGAACATGTCGTACTGCTCGAGGTGGTAGTGCTGCTGGGGGCGCACCTGGATCGTCTTGTTGAAGCGATCCATCAGCTCGCGGAGCTCGTCGCGCTCCTCGCCGAGCAGCAGCGCCGAGACCTCGGGGTGGCAGTTGACGTGGATCGACGACTCGCGGAAGTGGCCCGCCTCGCGCCGGATCTCCCGGAAGATCTCGTAGGCGACCGTGAGCTTGCTCTTCACGAGCCCGCGTCCCTCGCAGTAGGGGCAGGCCTCCGTCGTCATACGCGTCACGGACTCGCGGACACGTTTGCGTGTCATCTCGACGAGGCCGAGCTCGGAGATCTTGAGCACGTTCGTCTTGGCGCGATCCTTCCCGAGGGCCTCCTGCAGCGCCTTGAAGACCTTGTCCCGGTTCTGCGCCTTGTCCATGTCGATGAAGTCGAGGATCACGATGCCGCCGATGTTCCGCAGGCGGAGCTGGTAGACGATCTCCTTGGCGGCCTCGGTGTTGATCTTGGTGATCGTCTCTTCGAGCGACTTCTTGCCGACGTAGCGGCCCGAGTTCACGTCGATCGCGGTCAGCGCCTCGGCCTGGTCGATGACGAGATAGCCGCCCGACTTGAGCCACACCTTGCGCTGCTGCGCGCGCTGGAGCTCGTGCTCGATGCCGAACGCGTCGAAGATCGGGTCCTGGCCCTCGAAGAGCTTCACGTGGCCGGAGAGCTCCGGCGCCGTCGCCTGGACGAACCGCAGGATGCGGTCGTACTCGGCGCGGTCGTCGATGATGAGCTCCTCGACGTCCTGGCTGAAGAGATCGCGCGTGCTGCGCAGCACGATGTCGAGGTCCGGGTGCAGCAGTGCGGGCGCGCCGACCTTGTCCTTCTTGTGCAGGACCTCGTTCCAGATGTGGATCAGGAAGCGGATGTCGGCCTTGAGCTTGTCCTCGTCGACGCCCTCCGCGACCGTGCGCACGATGAAGCCCGTGCCGGCCGGCCGGAGCGAGTCGACGATGTCGCGCAGCCGCTTGCGCTCCTTCTCATTCTCGATGCGCCGCGAGATGCCGACGTGATCGACGGTCGGCATGAAGACCAGGTGCCGGCCCGGGATCGAGATGTGGGACGTGATGCGGGCGCCCTTGGTGCCGATCGGATCCTTCGCGACCTGGACGACGACCTCCTGGCCCTCCTTGAGGAGGTCCTGGATGTTGACCTCCTTGCGCCCGGCGGTCGGCTTGCCGTTCTTCCCGCTCTTGGCGTTGCGCAGCACGCGATCCTCGCCGCGCCGGCGCTGGCCCTTCTCCGGCCGCCGCGCCCGCTCCCCGCCCTTGCCCTCGGGCTTACCGCCCTTGGGCTCCGGCTTCGGGGCCTCGGTCCCGGCCACACGAGGCGTCACGTCGGAGCCAGCCTCGCTCGCAGCCTCGGCGCCCGACTCGCTCGATGCCTCTTCGCCTGCTTCGCTCGACGCCTCGGCGCCTGCTTCGCTCGACGCCTCGGTGTCCGACTCGCCCGCCGCCTCCGCGTCCGCCTCGCCCGTCGCCTCGGCAGCCGCCTCGCCCGCCGCCTCGACGCCAGCCTCGGACTCGTCGTCGGCCTCGTCTTCGCCGTTCGGGTCCGCCGCTGCCTCGGACTCCGTCACCGGGCCCCGCTCGACAGCCGCAGCCATCTCGGCGGTGATCGGCCCAACCTCGGCGTCGCCCCCCTCGGTCCCGATCGCGCCGGCCGGCGAACGCACGGCCTCCAGCAGCTCCTCGGGCACGCCTTCG
>CAYHCR010000755.1:0-2794 GCA_964354895.1 uncultured Myxococcales bacterium
AAGGTGTCCGTCGGGCGCAGCGTGGTCAGGAGGCGTCGACCCAGCCGCTTGCTCGCGTCGAGCGGCGCGCCATGCATGGAGCCCGAGCAGTCAAACAGCAGCACGACCTCGCGCGGCATGATCGCCTGGCCCTGCAGCGCCGCCGGCGGCTCGATCACGAGCGAGACGACGCCGGTCGTGCCATCCGACGCCGCCACCGCGCCCGCCGCGGCGTCCGCGCCCGCGAGCGTCCAGCGCAGCACCAGATCGCGATCCGCGACCACGGGGCCGTCGAGCGTCACGAGGCGACGCGTGGGCGAGGGCGCCTTGACCCGGAGCGCGTGGGTCGGGCTCTCGAGCGAGGTCACAGGAAGTCCTGCGTCGAGCTCGAGCGAGAAGCCGATCGTCGGCGCGGCGGACGAGGGCGCGCCGGGCGTGCCGGCGAGGAGCGGCTGCGGCACGGACGGGAACGGAAGCTGCACAGGAGTTCCGGTCGACTGCGCGCCGTCGTAGCGCGGGCCGACGACCGTGGGCAGGTGGAAGAGCCACGCGCCGTCGCGCCGGACGATCGTGTGTACGTACCGCAGCTCCACCGTGATCGGCGCGCCCGGCACGAGGTTCGCGACCGACTGCGTGAAGACGTCGGCGCGCAGCTGCTCGACGAGCGCGGCCTGCTTTCCCTCGCGCTTCGCCGCGGCGAAGACGGCCTTCGCCTCCTCCTTCTCGCGCACCTCGGCCTCGACGACCTCGTCGGCCGTACGCAATTTCATGGCGACGACCGCCGCGTCGGGCGGCAGGGGAAAGACGTACCGCGCGTGCACCGGCACCTGCAGCGGGTTCTCGAAGCGCTGCACGAGCCGCACCTCCGCGAGCTCGCCGCGCACGACGACGCTCGCCTGCTGCGAGAGCAGCGGCAGCGGGACCGCGCCCTGCTCGGTCATCGCCTCGAGCCGGCCGGGCTCGAGCGTCTTTGGCGCCCAGCGGTCGTCGCGCGCGGACGCGGGGATCACACCTGCGCGGCTCCCCTGTCCGCGGCCGGCCTGCGACGACGCCGCGCTCGGCCCGTCGAGGCGCTCCTCCCGCAGCCCGAGCTCCGAAAGTCCTGCAGCACCGACCAGCAACGCCAGCCCCACCACCAGCACCGGGATCATGTCTTGTCTCCTCTCGAAGCTACGAGTGCGTCGGGGCGAGCTGGTCCAGCAGCGCCCCACCGAAACCTGCACACCTGCCCGGCCGCGCCTCGCACGCCTCCCACGGCGTCAGGCGCTGCACGAGCGTCCACGTCGCGCCGGGCGCGCGGGCCCAGCGGAAGATCGCCTCCGGGATCGACGCCGCCGCCTCGCCGCGGTCGGAGACGAGCGAGGTCTCCACGCGATAGACGCGGCCGTCGGGCGCCGTGCTGCGCCAGAGCGTCACGGGCACCGCGCCCGGCCGCACCCCGAGCCGCTCGACGCGATGGCCCGCCGCCGCCAGACAGCGGTCGGGCCCATGCAGGTGGCGCAGCGGCGCGCGCGTATGGGAGACGAGCGCGACGATCGGCGCGCCGAGCCCGTCGTCGTAGGCGCGCTTCTCGACCTGACCGCCCCATCGCTGCAGCTGCCGCTCCTCCGCCTCGGAGAGCTGCAGCGGCGTGCCGTGAAACGCCCCGAGCCGCTCGGGCAGCGAGGCGGCGGACGCGCGGGCCTGCACATCCAGCGGGCGCTCCGGCACGAAGACGAGCGCGACCAGCGCCACCGTGGCGAGCGCGGGCGCCGCGAAGCGCAGCGGCGACGGAAGTTCCGCATCCGACGGACCGGAGGGCTCCCGCGCCGGCAGCGCGCGCGCCGCGAAGACGAGCGGGAGCGCGCCGAGCAGGAGCCCCGCGAGGCCGAAGAGCGAGTGCAGCGGCTCCTCGGCGATGGGCAGCTCTGCCATCGCGCCCAGGAAGAGCCCCACGATCCGCGCCGCGTTCCCCGCGGTCGCGCCGACGAGCGCGAGCCCCACGAGCCCGGCCGCCTGCAGCGCGCCCGCCCGCCGCGAGACGAGCAGCGCGAACAGCAGCGCCAGGCCCATCGTCAGCCCGCGCGCGCCGCTGCACGGCAGATCGACGGCGAGCCCCACGCCCGGCCCCGAGAGCAGCGTGCCGTCGCGCACGAGCCCCGACACGAAGGGCGAGAGCGCGAGCTCCGCGAGGCGGGCCGCGAGCAGCTGCAGCGGAAAGCCAAAGAGTCGCTGCGCCGCGCCCTCGAGCGGCAGCGAGAGCGCGAAGAGCGCGGCGAGGGCCGCGGGCGAGGCGGGGCGCGGGCGGGAGGAGAGCCCGCCGAGCCTCGCGAGCGCCGCGACGTCGAGCACGAGCGCCGCCGCGCCCACGAGGTGAACGGCGAGCAGGCGACCGACGAGCCGCGCCGCCGCCGCGCCCCCCAGCAGCCCGAGCGCGACGGGATCAAGCCCCGGCCGGGACGCGGGCGGCCCGCTGCGCAACGAGACGAGCGCGAGGCCGAGCGCGAGCGCCGCCGCGAGCCAGCCGTCGTTCTCCCAGGCCGGATCGCTCCACGTGCGCGCCAGCCAGCGCGCGGGCTCCGCCGCGAGGCCGACGAGCGGCAGGGCGGTGAGCAGCGCGAGGAGTCGAGGCCGTCGTTCCATGCACGGCAGCGTCGCGCCCCGCCGTGCGCCGGTGAGGGCGACGGCGAGGAGAAGCAGCGACGGGATCGTGCAGGAGCCGTGCAGCTACCGCAGGTTCGTGACCTCGTAGATCTCCGGCACGTTGCCCGTGCCGCGCGTCACGACGTAGAGCGTGTCGAGACCGAGGTCGTAGTGGAGCGCGCGCGGGATCATC
>CAYHCR010000756.1:0-2791 GCA_964354895.1 uncultured Myxococcales bacterium
GACCTGCGCCGACTCCACCGGCCCCGACGCGATCTTCACCTTCACGCTCGCGCAGACCAGCGACGTCTCGCTGGCGATCCCCGACAACGGCGCGACGTTCGCCGAGCTCTGGCTCTCGGACACCTGCGCAGAGGTCGTCGGCGCGCGCGGGTGCAGCGCCGCCGACTACCGGACGCCGGCCGGGCTCTTCGTCGCGGCGCTGCCCCCCGGGACGTACTTCGTGCACGTCGACGCGCTCTCGTCCGACCTCGCCAGCGGCTACGCGCTCGAGTTCTCCGCCACGCCCGTCCCCGCGCCCGGCGCGGTCTGCACCGGGATCGGCTTCCGCTGCGCGAACGGCGAGACGTGCGCCGACGACGGCGCCGGCCTGGGCACCTTTGCGTGTCGGCCGCTCGCCGCCGCCGCGGGCGAGCTCTGGGTCGCCTACGCCGACGAGGTCGCGGCCGACGGCTCGACGGTGATCGAGCAGCTCGACACCGCCTCGGGCGCGCCGCTCGACCACCGCGTCGTGATCGACCCCGCCGTGCTCACCGCCTCCAGCTACTGCGGCCTCGCGCACGACGGCGCAGAGCTGTTCTTCGCCGACAGCTACAGCGCGATCTTCGGCGGGGGCGGCACCGACGAGATCCTCGTGCTCGATCCGGCCAGCGGCCTCGAGCTGCGTCGCCTCCCGTCGCCCGCGCCCGGCCAGCTCGTCGCGCTCGGCCTCGGCGTCGACGCGACGAACCTCTACGCGACGTACGCCGTCCAGCGGTCGATCGTGCTCTTCGTGCTCGACAAGTTGACCGGCGCGATCGTCCGGCAGGCGACCATCAATTCGCGGATGGGCTACGGCCTCGACGTCGAGGGCGGCGCGCTCTTCGGCATCGACGAAGGGGGCGTCGGGATGATCTCCTCGACGAGCGGCGGGCTCTCCCGCTCCGACGCCCTCCCCCCGTTGCTGTTTCACCCCAGCGGCCTCGCGGCCCTCGACGGCCGGCTCTACGTCGCCGACGACAACGGCAGCCTCGCCGTGCTCGACGACTCGGGCTTCTCGTTCCAGTCCCTGCTCGTCGGCCCCGCGCCCTACCTCTGCGGCGCCGCCGGCTTCACGACCGCGCCGTAGCCAGACTAAGATCCGGCGCCGATGTCCAAGTGGTTCCTCTGGCTCGGCCTGACCGCCGTGACCGGCAGCCCGCTGCTCTCGCTCGGCCTGCTGGTCGCGCTCTGGTTCGTGCTCGACCGCTTCACGCTCGGGATCCTGCCCGACCCGCTGCGCGCAGTGCTGCGCTGGCGCCGCATGGGCCAGCTGCGCCGCACGCTGGCGCAGAACCCCCACGATCGCGCCGCCCGCTTCGAGCTCGCCGATCTGCTGGTCGCCCAGCGCCGCTTCGGCGCAGCGGTCGAGCTGCTCAAGGCGAACCTCGAGGAGGGCGAGGACGACGCGGCGACGCTGCTGCTGATGGGAACGGCCTGCCACGGCCTCGGCAAACATGACCAGGCGGAGCTCTTCCTCGAGAGCGCCGCCGAACACCAGCCTGACTTCCGCCACGGCGCGATCCTGCTCGAGCGCGGCCGCGGGCTGCTGCAGAAGGGCGACGCGGCCGCCGCCAAGCCGCAGCTGCAGGGCTTCGTGACGGCGCGGCGCAGCACCGTCGAGGGGCGCGTGCTGCTCGCGAAGGCGCACGCGGCGCTGGGCGAAGGCGCCGAGGCCGCAAAGCTGCGCGAGGAGGCGTGGCGGGAGTTCGCTGCGGCGCCGAGGTTTCAGCGCCGGCGGGAGCGCTTCTGGGCGTGGCGGGCGAAGCCGTCGCGGCCCCTGCTCTATCTGGCGATCGCCGCGATCGTCGGCCTGATCGTGTCGCAGCTCGTCGTACCGGCCGTGCAGCGCAACCTCTCCGAGGCGACCGCGTACGACGACGAGTCGGGGTACGACGGCGAGGCCTTCCCGCTCCCACCCGAGTAGCGCCTGCGGCAGCCGCGCAAGTTCTGCACAGCGCTCCCGGGTCCTCACCTCTTGTGGGAGGGGGGAGAGACACCTACCTTTCCGATCGTTCGCTTGGGGGATCTCCCCTGGCGACGAGGTCGGCGCTCGACGCGCAGACGAGGGAGGGGCAGATGAAGTCCTACCGGAAGTGGACCCTGGCGGGAGCGATCACGCTCTCCGGGGCGATGGCGATCGGTCTCGTCGGTTGTCCGGACGCAGCGACTGCGCCGGGGGAAGACGCGCCCAACTGCGTCATGGCCGAGGCCTGCTGCGCGCTCGATCCCGCCCAGGGCGACAGCGGCGCGGCCTACTGCGTCGGCGACGACTTCGAGGGCGACGAGTGGGACGGCGGCATCGAGCCGAACTCCGGCCTCGACAACGACGAGGGCGTGCTCAAGCTCAAGCCCTCCACCGTCACGCGCGTCCCCGTGCTCTGGGTCACCTCGACCAACGAGAACAAGATCGCGAAGTACGACTCCGTGACGGGCGCAGAGCTGCTCCGCGTGCCGACCTACGGCTACTTCCCCAACCGCACTGCCGTCGCCTCCGACGGCTCGGTCTGGATCACGAACCGCGACAGCTACCACGTGATCCACCTCGGCCAGGACGGCAGCCCGGTCTGCGCGACGGACTACATGCAGACCGATGTGAACGGCTACGCAGGCCCGAGCTGCTACTCGCGCGCGGCGGCGATGGATCCGCACGGGGACGCCTGGATCGGCTGCAACGACACCGGTGACGTCGTGAAGTACTCCGGGCAGGACAACGACTTCGACGGCACGGTGCTGCTGACCGATCCGAATGACTCCACGACGCTCGAGGTCCCCA
>CAYHCR010000757.1:0-2791 GCA_964354895.1 uncultured Myxococcales bacterium
GACCAGCCGGTCATGAGCCGCGCGGGGTTGCTCTCGACGGTCGCGTGGAAGCTCCGGGACGGCGAGGTCGCGTACGCGCTCGAGGGCTCGAGCTTCATCGCCGGCGCCGCGGTGCAGTGGCTGCGGGACGGCCTCGGACTGATCCGCAAATCTTCCGAGATCGAGGCGCTCGCGCGCACGGTGAAGGACTCCGGCGGCGTGACGTTCGTCCCGGCGCTCGCGGGATTGGGCGCGCCGCACTGGCGGCCCGAGGCTCGCGGGATGATCGGCGGCATCGATCGAGGGACGACGAAGGGCCACCTCGCGCGCGCGACGCTCGAGGGGATCGCGTTCCAGATCTACGACCTCGCCGAGGCGATGAAGAGCGACAGCAAGCGCTCGATCCCGTCTTTCAAGGTCGACGGCGGCGCGTCGCAGAACGATCTGCTGATGCAGTTCCAGGCCGACCTCCTGCAGACGGAGGTCGTGCGGCCGAAGATCGTCGAGACGACGGCCTTCGGCGCGGCGTTCCTCGCGGGGCTCGCCGAGGGCTTCTGGGAGAACAAGAACGAGATCCACAAGGTCTGGAAGCGCGACAAGCGCTTCGTGCCGAAGCTGCCGGCCGCCGAGCGGGACGCGCGCCTGCGGACCTGGTGGACGGCCGTCTCGCGGACCTGACGATCGCCGCCAGCGAAGCGCGAGGGAGCCCCGGCCCGCGTCAGCCCTTCGTCTTGGCGAGGTTCTTGCGGACGATGTCCTCGATCAGCGCCATCGACTGGTCATCGAAATTCACGAATTCGATGCCCATCCCCGGCTCCTGCGAGCTGGCGGGCGGGTTGACGCGGACGACGCGGCCGAGGCCCTCGATCAGCCGGGCGCCGCCCTTGAGCGAGAACTGCAGGTAGACCATCGAGCCCTCTTCCCGCGGCTCGAGGGTCCGGATGAACATGCCGCCGTACGAGATGTCGATCGCGTACTCGCTCATGAATTCATCGAGCGAATCGAACCGGAACTGGATCAGCAGCGAGAGCGGGGCCCGGGGATGCCGCCGCTTGTCCCGCCCATCGCCGCCGGTCTCTTCCGCCATGCCGGGATCCTTGCCCTGTGCCGGCGCAGGGATCAACGGGTTCCTCCCGCAGGGAGCGACGGGAACTCCGCGCCCCAATGCCGCACGAGCGGGAGCTTGCGGGCGTAGTCCCAGAGATCGTCGTTCTCCCTGGTGTGACAGCTCTTGCAGAGGGGCTCGCCGACGGTCTTCGGCGGCGGCGGCGCTCCGGCGGCTGCGGCGTGGCTGGCCGACGGCCCGTGGCAGCTCTCGCACTGCACCCCGCCGAACAGCCCGGCCAACGCGACGTCCGAGAACCCACCCGGCGCGCGATAGCCGGCCGTGTGGCAGCCGATGCACGAGGGGTCGAATTCCTTCTCCTTCGCGACGAGCGTCTCGAAGGCGCGCGCGTGCGTCGTGAGCTGCCACTGGTTCACGTGCAGCGGGTGGCAACCGATGCAGGCCATCGGCCCCGCGAAGCCGACGTTCGCCGGCGGGCCGGCCTCCCGCAGGGCCGGGAGCGCGGCGCGGAAGCGGGCGACCTCTCCGCGGCGGAGCGCGTCGAGCTCCTCCCTCGTCTGAGGATCGTCGGGCAGCTCCGGGCCGAGCGCGACGAGCGTGAAGGCGTAGAGATCCTTGTTCGCGCCCCGGTCGACCAGCTCCTGCTCCGCGGAGCGCCGGCTCGCCAGCTCGGCGAAGCGGAAGCGTCGCGCGGGATCGTCCGCGAAGACCTCGAGCGGCGATCGGCCGTCGAGCAGCCGCTGCAGCTCGGCCCAGCTCGCCTCCGAGGCCGTCAGCTCCTCGAGCGCCCGCGCGCGGTCGATCCCGTCCTCGAAGCGATCGCCCGGCTCCCAGTCCGGGCCGAGCTGCAGCTCGAGCCGCAGCAGGAAGCGCCCCTTGTTGCCCGGACGCGCCCAGAGCCCGGCGCCCTCGACCGTCCGCACCGGCGAAGGTACGCCGCCGTGGCCGCCGATCAGGACGTCGACCCGCGGGAGCGCGGCGAGCAGCGCCGCCTCGAGCCCCTCGCTCACGTGCGCGCCGAGCACCACCAGCTCCACGTCGCCCGCCGCGTCGATCTCGCGCTGCGCAGCCGCGACCGGCTCGTCCACCGTGAAGCCCTGCGCCGCCAGGGAGGGCGGCACGAGCGCGGGATCGAGCAGGCCGAGCACGAGGATCCGCAGCCCTGCCCGCTCCACGATCCGGCTGCGGGAGAAGAGCGGCGCGCCGTCCCGCGTGGAGAGGTTCGACGCGACGATCGGCACGTTCGCCTCCGTCGTCGTCGCGCGCAGAAACGCCACTCCGAGCAGCAGATCGAGCTCGCCGGGCACGTGCGCATCGAGCCCCAGGCGGCCGAGCGCGCGGTACGCCACGATCGCCTTGTTGCGGGCGAGGGCGAGCTCGTCGGGGCCTTTCTCTCCGTCGAGCGGGAGCGACAGGTCGCCGACGTCCAGCAGCAGCGCCGGCGTGCCCGTCTCCCGGGTCTGTCGCACCACGCTCGCCACACGGGCGAGCCCGCCCATCGGGCGTTTGGGTCAACCGCAGGGTTCGAGCTCGCCCCAGGTGTCGCCCGTGGAGAGGATCGCGAGCGTGCGAACCTCCGAAGCCGCGCCGCCCGGGCCGCCGCCGCGCGGGCCCGCGCAGGAGAGGAGCGCGAGGGCGAGGGCGACGCCGATTCGGCGGGAGAGGCGCGAGGGTCGGAGCGGAGGTTCGGTGCGCACGTGGCGAATCCTACGGGCGATCCGAGAGTGAGGGCCAACGGGCGGAGGC
>CAYHCR010000758.1:0-2788 GCA_964354895.1 uncultured Myxococcales bacterium
CTCGACTCGCTGTCGTCCGCGAGGAGTTGGATCTCGCGGAGCTGGCTGGGAACGCGAGCGTGCTCGCGGCCTTGAACGCGCTCGCGACCTCCCAGGAGCGACTGGTCAGCGAGATCCAGGGCTTCGTCCACCGCGTGCAAGACGCCGACAACCTGCCGCACGAGCAAGTGTCGATGCGGATGACGTCGAACCACGCCAACTCGCTCGCCCGGGACTTCCCGGTCCCTGTCGACCCCGCGTTCCGCCCGTCCGCGTTCTTCCTCGCGATGGAGGCCCGGCTCGGACGCGATCCAAACCTCGCGGACTACTGCTGCGCGTGTGGCTGCGACCTCGCGAAGACGCCCCTGGTGGTGGGCGCTGGCAGCGGCGGCGGACGGCGGTTCGCGTGCGAGCCCTGCTGGAACTTGTCACTTGACAAGAAGTCGACCCCCCGATAGGCACGTCCAGCGAGGAAGCCATGCCCCATACCCCCCCGACGCTCGAGAACGTCCTCGAGCACCCGGTCTTCCTCGCGGGGCGGACGCACACGCGCTTCATCGACGAGACCCCGGCGCTCTTCCGCTTCCCGCCCCGCCGCAACCGGGCGACGAAGCTGCTCCATTATCTGGCCGAGGTGATCGTCAACGGCCACCCGACGATCAAGAAGAGCCAACGGCGGCTGCCGACGGAATTCCTCGACCCGCGCGTGCCGGTCGTGCCCCTCACGCCGCCGCCGCCGGGGACCGCACAGCTGCTCGCCGAGCGCGGTCCGAAGGGGCTCACCGACTGGATCCTGGCGCAGACCCGCCCGCTGATCACCGACACGACGATGCGGGACGCGCACCAGTCGCTGCTGGCGACGCGCGTGCGGACGACCGACCTCCTGCGGATCGCGCCGGCGGTCGCACACATCGCGCCGCAGCTCTTCTCGCTGGAGGCGTGGGGCGGGGCGACGTTCGACACGGCGTATCGGTTCCTCGACGAGGATCCCTGGGCGCGCCTGCGCCAGCTCAAGGCGGCGGTGCCCAACGTGCTGCTGCAGATGCTGCTGCGCGGCGCCAACGCGGTCGGCTACACGAGCTACCCGGACAACGTCGTCGAGGCGTTCATCGACGAGGCCGCGGCGGCCGGCGTCGATGTGTTCCGGGTCTTCGACTCGCTCAACGACGTGGAGAGCATGGAGGTGTCGGTCCGGCGCGTGCTCCAGACCGGCAAGGTCGCCGAGGTCGCCATCTGTTACACCGGCGACGTCGCCAACGAGCACCGGACGAAGTACGGCCTCGATTATTATTCGGAGCTCGCGAAGCGCATCGAGGATCTCGGCGCACACATCCTCTGCATCAAGGACATGGCGGGGCTCCTGCGTCCGCAGGCGGCGGCGCTGCTCATCGACCGGCTCAAGGCGACGACGCGGCTGCCGATTCATCTGCACACGCACGACACCTCGGGCAACGGGGTCGCCGCGATGCTCGTCGCGATCGAGCACGGCGTACACATCGTCGACGCGGCGCTCGCCTCCATGGCGGGGCTCACCAGCCAGCCCTCCCTCAACGCGCTCGTCGCGGCGCTGCGCGGGAGCGCGCGGGACACGGGCCTGACGAACCGGCGGCTGCAGCCGCTCGCGGACTACTGGGAGGACGTGCGCGAGTACTACAGCCCGTTCGAGTGCGGCCTCAAGGCGAGCACGACGGAGGTCTATTCCCACGAGATCCCCGGCGGCCAGTACTCGAACCTCCGGCCGCAGGTCGCCGAGCTCGGGCTGCTCCCGCGCTGGAACGAGGTGAAGGAGACCTTCGCGCTCGTGAACCAGCTCGTCGGAGACATCCCGAAGGTGACGCCCTCCTCGAAGATGGTCGGCGACTTCACGATCTTCCTGCTCAAGAACGACCTCGTGGTCCAGGGCGCAGATCTGCCCGCGACGCAGGCCGCGACGCGCGACCGCCTGATCGAGCGCGCGCCCGGGCTCGATTTTCCGGAGAGCGTGATCGGCTATTTCCAGGGGCAGCTCGGCCATCCGCCCGGCGGCTTCCCCGAGCCGCTGCGCGCGGCGATCCTCAAGGGCCTGCCGCGCGTGACCGGGCGGGCGAGCGCGTCGCTGCCGCCGCTCGATCTCGATCAGCGCGCCCGCGAGCTCGAGGAGCAGCACGGCCGGCCGTTCGCGCGGCACGAGGCGGTCAGCCACGCGCTCTACCCGCGGGTGCTCGACCGATACTTCCAGGCGCTCAGCGACTGGGAGGACATCTCGATCCTCGATACACCGACCTACTTCTACGGGATGGTCCCGGGGCAGGAGCTCTGGGTCGATCTCGAGCCGGGCAAGACGCTCGTGATCTCGCTCGACGCGGTCGGCGAGCCGGACGGCGAGGGCACGCGCACGGTCTACTTCGAGCTCAACGGCCACGGCCGGCAGGTCACGGTGCGGGACCGCTCGCTCGCGGTGGCGGCCACCGAGCGACGCAAGGCCGAGCGCGGCAACCGGCGACACGTCGGAGCGTCGATGCCCGGCACGGTGATCTCGCTGCATCGGAGGCCCGGCGATCGGGTCGAGACGGGCGCGCCGCTCGTCACGCTCGAGGCGATGAAGATGGAGACCGTCGTGCGCGCGCCGATGGCGGGGACGATCCAGGAGATCGTCCCGCAGGTCGGCGGCGCGGTGCAGGCCGGCGATCTGCTGGTGCTCCTGGGCTGACCAAGGCGGGCGGCCGCGCGCACCCGGGCAGGCCGAGAGGGCGACATGAGGCGGGCTTCCTGCAGCGTCGAGGCCCTCGCCCTCGTGTCTTTCGCATACATGACGCTCTGGCCGGTCCCG
>CAYHCR010000759.1:0-2782 GCA_964354895.1 uncultured Myxococcales bacterium
TCGTCTGCGCGCGGCTCGCTGCGGACGAGCGCCTTGAGATCGAGCACGATGTCCCGGACCCGCTCCGCGCCCCCCTTCGCCTCGTCGAGCGCCGTGACGAGCTCGTCGAACCGCGCGCGCTCGTACGGCTGGTCCGCGCCGATCTCCCGCAGCTCGTCGAGCACGAAGCCGAGGTTCGCGAGGACGACGGCGAGCGGGTTGTTGATCTCGTGCGCGACGCCCGCGGCGAGCGTGCCGACGGCGACCATGCGGTCCACCTGCATGATCCGGGCGGCGAGCCGGCGCCGCTCCGTGACGTCGCGACCGAGCGCGACGACGGCGGGCGCGCCCCGGAAGCCGAGCTTGAGCTCGACGAACTCGAAGGTCTCGAGCGCGCCGTCGCGGCGGAGCAGGCGCAGCTCTGCCGGCAGACTGGGCGCGCCGGTCCGCCACACGAGATCGATGCGCGCGGCGGCCTCGTCGCGATCGGCCGGATCGACCAGCGCGAGCGCGCCGGTCCCGATCAGGCCGGACGGATCGTCCCAGCCCAGCCGCCGCGCGCCGATCGCGTTGACGAAGAGCACGCGTCCGCCGCGGTGAACGAGCACGAGGTCGACGGAGTTCTCGATGATCGTCTGGAAGTCCTGCTCCGCGCGGGCGCGCGTCGCCTCGCTGGTGCGCCGCGCGCTGGCGTCAACGACGTAGCCACGGAACGAGCGAATCGCGCCCGTCGCGTCGCGTTCGGCGACCGCGTGGCCGTCGACCTGGGTCGTGCGTCCAACGGCGTCGAAGAGCCGATACGAAAAATGCATCGTCGGGGCGTCCTCGGCGAGGTATCGCGCGAGCTCCCCGCCCACCCGCACCAGATCGTCCGGATGCATGAGGGCCGAATACGGCCGACGCTCCGCGACGAGCTCCTCGGCCGACCAGCCGAGCTGACGCACGTTGCGGGAGACCTCCTCGATCGGCCAGCCCGGCGCGTTCGCCCAGCGAAAGGCGATGACGGGACCGGCGTCGAAGAGCCAGCGCTCCGACTCGAGCGCCATCCGCCGCGCGTGCATGTCCCGCAGGCTCCCGATGAACCCGGCGTCGCCCCGCGCGAGCCGCAGCCGCGCCCATCTCGGATCGGCCGCACCGCGCTCGAGCCGCAGCTCGGTGTCGAGCGTCTCGCTCGAGCCCTCGCGCAGCCGGTCGAGCGCCGCGTGGAGCTTCGGCCGATCTTCGACCGAGAAGAGCGCCTCAAGCGGGAGTCCGACGAGCGCCTCGGGCGCGCGCTCGAAGAGCCGGCGGGCGCCCGGCTCGATCGCGCGGAGCCGACCGTCCGGCGTCGCGAGGAGCGCGACCTCACCGAGCCGCTCGTGTACGCGGGCGAGCGCGTCGTCGTCAGGTCCACGCTCCGCCAAACCACCTCCGCGCGGCCCGGGCCGCCGCGTACGGCCAAAAACCTACCGCTCGTGGCTCCCGGCCGCACCCTCTCCCTGCCGCGACCCCGCAGGGCCTGCGCGGCCGCGACGGCGGACCGGAGCCCCTTGAGGACTGAACATCCGTACCGTACAACGAAGCATGTCCACCCACGAGACGACGATCCGGCTGCGCGAGCGCGAGGCCCGCCGCGCGGTGCCCCCTCGCGCCGCGGCGAGCGAAGGCCGCTGGGTGGAGCTGCGCGCCCGCTCGGCCTTCTCCTTCCTGCGCGGCGCCTCCCTCCCGGAGGAGCTCGCCACGCGGGCCGCCGAGCTCGGGTACGCGGCGGTCGCCTGCGGGGACGACGGCGGGCTCTACGGCGCCCCGCGCTTCCACGCCGCGGCCCTGGACGCAGGGGTGACACCGATCGTCGCGGCCGACGTCCACGTGGCCGAGCACGGCTCGGTGCGGCTGCTCGTCGAGTCGACGACCGGCTACCGCAACCTCTGCCGGCTGCTCACGGAGGCGCACGCCGGCCAGCCCAAGGGCAGCCACCGGGTGACGCCGCTGCAGCTCGCCGCACACAAGGAGGGGCTCGTCGCGCTGCTCGGCGACTGCGGCTCGATCGAGCAGGCGGGGGCGCTCGCGCGGCTGCTCGGGCGCGATCGCGTCGCCGCCGAGCTCTGCCGACACCTCGATCCCGTGCAGGAGCGGCGAAACCGCGCGATGGGTGAGCTCGCCGACGCGCTGCGGCTGACGACCGTGATCACGAACGACGTCCGCCACGCGACGGCCGCGCGGCGAGACGTGCTCGACCTGCTCACCTGCATCCGCACCGGACAGACCCGCGCAGCGGCGGGGCGCCTGCTCTCCCGCAACGCCGAGCGCACGCTGCTGCCGCCCGCGACGATCGCCGCGCGGTTCTCGGATCACCCGGCCGCGCTCGAGGCGACGGTCGCGCTCGCGACGCGCTGCGCCTTCACGCTGCGGGAGCTCCCCTACCGCTTCCCCGACTTCGCGGTGCCGGACGGCGGCGATCAGCAGAGCTTCCTCGCGTTCCTCGTCGAGGAGGGCGCGCGACGCCGTTATGGCGCGCGGCTCGAGCTCGATCCCCGCGTCGATCGGCAGCTGCGCCACGAGCTGGCCCTGATCGGCAAGCTGAAGCTCGCCGGCTACTTCCTCATCGTCTGGGATCTGGTCCGCTTCTGCCGCGACGAGGGGATCCTGACGCAGGGGCGCGGCTCGGCGGCGAACTCGGCGGTCTGCTACGCGCTGGGGATCACCGCGGTCGAGCCGATCTCGCTCGGGCTGCTCTTCGAGCGCTTCCTCTCGGAGGAGCGCGGCGAGTGGCCCGACATCGATCTCGACCTGCCGAGCGGCGACCGCCGCGAGCGCGTGATCC
>CAYHCR010000760.1:0-2781 GCA_964354895.1 uncultured Myxococcales bacterium
GAGCACGTCGATGGCGCCCGAACGAACGAGCATCTCGGTGATCTCGAGCGCCTGCTCGCCGCAATCCGGCTGCGAGATGAGCAGGTCGTCCGTGCGCACGCCGAGCTTGCGGGCGTAGCTGACGTCGAGCGCGTGCTCGGCGTCCACGAAGGCGCAGACGCCGCCCGTCTTCTGGGCCTCGGCGATCATGTGGAGCGTCAGCGTGGTCTTGCCGCTCGACTCCGGGCCGAAGATCTCGATGATACGGCCGCGCGGGAAGCCGCCGACGCCGAGCGCCAGATCGAGCGACAGCGCGCCCGAAGAGACAGTCTGCAGGTCCTTGACCAGCGGCTGGTCGTTGCCCAGCCGCATGATCGCGCCCTTGCCGAACTGCTTCTCGATGGCAGAGACCGCCAGCTCGATCGCCTTCTCACGTTCCTGGTTCGACATCTTCGCTCTCCTTGTCCCCACGGCTCCCAAGTCAGGTCTTGGTTCCGTCTCTCGATCCCGCGGGGCTGAACAGGTGTAAAGTGAACCTATGTGTAGTGAACCGCCGTCCGACGGTCAAGGGGATAGCAGGGCGGTCTGACATTCGCCCTGTGCGAGCGTAGAATCACCAGTGATTCCACTACCATAGCGCTTCATGGTCTTCTGCGACGCCCAGCAGGTTCGACACGCGCACGTCCGCGATGCGGCCGCTCCAGCCGCCGATGGGCTGCTCGTAGCGCGAGCGCGCGACGCGCAGATCGATGTTCGCCGACCGCACCGCCTCGACGGCGAGCGTCAGCTCCACCGCGTTGTCGTCGGTCGTCACCGTCCACGGGGTCGCTGGCTTCGCGGCATCGAAGGTGAAGGTCGCGGCGCCGACGCCGAGCACCTTCCCTCCGACGAAGACCGCGTTCTCGAGCCCGTCGTTGAAGCCGTGCACGAGGTTGAGGCCGATCGGTCGGCCGTCCTCGGCATGCCCGAACGCCGCCGCCCAGCGCCACGCCGTACGTCGCGCGAGCAGGCCGTGGGTGTGGTCGAGGAAGCCCGCGCCATCGAGCGCGAGGCGCTGGCCCCGCACGACCACGGTGCCGTGGGCCGAGAGGCCGGCCTCCTTGTGCGTCACGTTCAGGCGTCCACCCGGCACGGGACAGACCGCGGCGAGCGGCGTGAGGCCCGCGCCGTCGAGCTCGAGCTCGATCGTCGCGCCGAAGATCTTCCCCTCGATCCAGACCCGATCGCCCGCGCGCGTCGCCCGCAGCGAGCCGGTCGGCAGCAGCCGCACCGAGGCGAGCGTCGGCGCGGAGGGCGCGTCGGCCGCGTGGGCGAGGCCCGCGGGCAGCACGGCCGTCTCGTCGACGAGCAGCCGTCGCGCGCGGCGGTCGAGGATCCAGAGGAAGACGTTGCCGGTCCAGCCCAGATCGACCACGGCGCCGCCGATCGCGCAGGCCGCATTGCCGGCGCCGAACCAGAGCCAGCGCTTCTCCGCGAACAGTCTGGCAGGCCGAGAGAGCCCCGCCGCGCGCGCCGCTGCCGCGAGGTCGATCCGCCGGATCCGACCGCCGAACGCGCCCATCCGAGGGACCTGCGCGTCGTCGAGCGCGTCGTCCGGCGCCGGTCCGAGGATCCGCATCGCTGCACGCTCCGGGGTGACGAGGTCAGGCGCCACGCGATCGCTCGGCGCCGGGGAACCAGACGATGGCGCGCTCGATCCCCGGCGTGCCCGCGGCGGCCTCGTCCCTGCGGCGCGCGGTCTGCCTGGCGACCCGCCCGCCGAGCCGCTCCGCCTCGTCGAAGGACGCCACCAGCTTGGTCCCCAGGGCGCGCCTCCTTCTCGAACGCTGCGACGGTGAGGCGCGACTTGACCCCGCATCGCCCGCCCGGCGCAAGGCCCGCCGCTTCCGCGTCCCGAGGCCCGCTGCTACCTTCCGCGCCCCGCAGGGAGGCTGCATGAAGGTGCGCGTCGCGATCGTCGGGGCCACGGGCTACACGGGCGCAGAGCTGGTGCGGCTGCTCGCCGGCCACCCGACGCTGGAGCTCACGCAGGTCGTCGGCCGCAGCGAGGTGGGGCGCCCGCTCGCCGAGCTCTTCCCGCAGCTCTACGCGACGCGCTTCTCCGAGCTGCGCATCACCTCGTTCGATCCGGCGCGGCTCGCGAGCGAGACGGAGCTCGTGTTCCTGGCGCTGCCGCACGGCGCCGCCGCCGAGCACGCCGAGGCGCTCGTGCCGCGCGGCGTGCGGGTGGTCGATCTCTCCGCCGACTTCCGCCTCAAGGACCCGCAGACGTTCCGCGCCTTCTATGGAGAGCCGCACGCGCTCGCGCTCTGGCCGCAGGCGGTCTACGGGCTGCCGGAATTGCACCGGGCCGAGCTGGCGGGCGCAACCCTGATCGCGGCGCCGGGCTGCTACGTGACGGCGACCGTGCTCGCGAGCGCCGGCCTGCTGCGCGCGGGCCTCGCGGACCTCGACGCGGGGATCATCGCGGACTGCAAGTCGGGCGTCTCCGGCGCGGGAAGGTCTGCGTCCGTCGGCGCGCTCTTCCCCGAGGTCGGCGAGTCGATCTCGGCCTACAAGATCGACTCGCACCGCCACCGGCCGGAGATCGAGCAGGAGCTCGCGCTCCTCGCCGGCCGGCCCGTGCGGCTCACCTTCGTGCCGCACCTCGTGCCGATGTCGCGCGGGATCCTCGCGACGATCTACGCGGAGCCGCCGGCGAAGGCGGCGGGCCTCGACACGGCGGGGCTCGTGCGCGCGCTGCAGGAGAGCTTTGCCGGAGAGCCGTTCGTGAGGGTGCTCGCGGCCGGCCAGCTCCCCTCG
>CAYHCR010000761.1:0-2779 GCA_964354895.1 uncultured Myxococcales bacterium
GGGCTTCCCGGACGCGCCGTAGCCGATCAGCCCGGCGTCGTGGCGGCGGGCACCTTTGCGGCGGGCGCCTCGGCGTTCGCGGGCACCTTTGCGGCGGGCGCCTCGGCCTTCACCGGCTGGGCCTTGCCGGGCGCGACGGAGAGCAGGCGGCCGGCGCCCTTCCCGTACGTCAGGCGGTAGGCCGAGTAGGAGCGGAGCACGCGCTTGACGTAGTCGCGGGTCTCCTTGATCGGGATCTCCTCGACGAACTCGTCGACCTCGAGCTGCCCGCGCTCCTTGAGCCAGCGACCGACGGCGCCCTCGCCGGCGTTGTAGCTCGCGACAGCCAGCGGGAGGCTGCCGCTCCAGTGCTTCACGAGCCCGCCGAAGTAGGCGGTCCCGATGCGTACGTTCAGATCGGGATCCCGCAGCGAGAGCTCGCTCGGGACCGGCAGCCGCAGCCGCCGCGCGACCTCGCGGGCGGTCGCCGGCATCAGCTGCGTCAGGCCGATCGCGCCGGCCCACGAGACGACGTTCGGATCGAGGCTCGACTCCTCGCGCATCAACGCCTGCATCAGATCCGGCTCGACGCCCGAGCGCGCCGCGTGGCGCTCGATGATGTCGCGGAACGCGAGCGGATACGCGATGCGGTAGGGCGCGTAGCTCTCCAGCTCCGGCCGGCCGCGCAGCAGCTCACGGGCCTCCGTGCGCGCGACGTGGTGCGCCGGCTGCCGCGCGTCCGCGCGATCGAGCAACCACGCGACCGCGAGCGCCGCCTCGGGACCTCCTCGCGCCCGCGCCGCCTTGCGATCGATGCGCCACGCCTCGTCCGCCGCGGCCTTCGGGAGCCCGAGCCGCAGCAGCTCGAGCGCCGCGTGGAAGCGTGGATCGGGCAGGAGGCCCGCGACCTGCACCTCGAGCGCCGGCAGGATCGTCGGCGCGTCCGGCACCATCGCCTCCGCCGCCGCGGCCGCCGCGGGATCGAGCGTCGCGAGCCGGCCGCGCGCGAGCATCGCGTAGAAGCTCGCCGGATGCTCACGGACGACCTTCGACCAGGTCGCGACGGCCTCGGCGCGCGCCCCGAGCTGCTCGAGCGTGCGCGCCTGCCAGTAGAGCGAGCGCTCGAGCTCCAACACCTCAGGCGCCGTCGCGTAGTCGGACTCGAGCCGTCGCAGCCAGGTCAGCCCCTCCTGCAGGCGCCCCTCGCCGCGCGCGAGCCAGAAGAGCCGGAACATCGCGTCGGCGCGGAAGTCACCGTCCGGGTACTCCTCGACGAGCTGCCGGAGCGTCGTCGCGGCGCCGGGGCCATCGCCCGCCTTCATCTTGCCCTCGGCGGCGAACAGCAGCGCGTCGTCCGCATAGGCGTGCGCCGGGAAGCGCGCGTGCAGCGACTCGTAGATCCGCACGCCCTTCTCCGGCTGCGCGATCGAGGCGCTCGTGCCGAGCACGTAGAGCGCCTTCGCCTGCAGCACCGGATCTCTGCACTGCTTCACGACCGCCTCGAGCGCCTCGATCGCCAGCTTGTGCTCGCGCAGCTTGCGGCGCACCCGACCGAGCTCGAACTGCGCCTCGCACGCGATCGGATCGGGGAGCTTCTTCGCGGCCAGCACGCGCTCGAACATCGGCACGGAGTCGCGGTTGCGCTGGGCAGCGGCGAAGAGCTTCCCGTGCGCGAGCTCGTGGGCGAGCTCCGGCTTGCCGCCGAGCGCGTCGGCGCGCAGCAACGCGTCCTCCGACTGCTTCGCGAGCGCGTGCTCGGCCCAGAGCGTCAGGTAGAGCGCGCGTGCGGCCTTCTTCTCGCCGCGGAGCGCGCGCAGCTCTGCGGAGGCGAGCAGGGCTTCGGCGCCGACGTCGCGGCCGAGCCCCTGGGGCGACGGCGGCCGGGTCAGCAGCGGCTCGAGGGTCTTCACCGCGGCCGAGGCGTCGTACCGGCGCTGCATCCGCGCGGCGGAGAGGCGCGCGTCGTCGGCGAGCGCCGAGTGGTCCGGCACGCGCAGGTAGGCGGCCGCCGCGCGCTTGCCGTCGCCGGCGCGCTCGAAGGCCATGCCCTCGTACCAGGCGACCCGATCGGCGAGGACGCCGTAGTCGGGCGCGAGGGCCACGAACATTTTTGCAGCTTCCGGAGCGTCGCCCTTGCCGAGCAGGATCAAGCCTCGCAGGTAGCGCGACGCCGGGTCCGTGCGGCCCGAGGCGTCGAGCCGCCCGAGCGCCTCCTCGTGCAGCCCGGCCTCGTACCGGAGCTTCGCCTCGAGCGCGGGGCCGTCGGCGAAGTGCGGCGCGATCCACGCCTCATCGAAGGTGGGGCCGCGGGCTGGCGGCGGGACGGGGCCAGGCGCTGGAGAGCCGACCGGCGCGGCCGTGAGGAGCCACGGCGGGGCGGGCGGCGGTGGGACGAGCGGCGCCGCGAGGACCGGAGGCGGAGGCGCGGGCGCGACCGGCGAGCCGGGCGGCGAGGCCGGGACGACGACGGGCGCAGGCGCGGCCACGCCCTCGGCGGCCTCGGCCGGCGCGAAAGAGCTCGTGACGACGGCTGCTGCCAACGCGAATGGCAGCCTCGACCAGCGCATGAACGACCCCGGCGGCGATGACGACGCGCCCACCCTCGTTGTCATCCCGGATCGAGCGGCTGTCAAAACCCCGGCGAAGCGGCGCGCGTGGAGCGGAGGCCAGCCGTGGTCAGGGCGTCGGCGGCTGCGACGGCGACGGCGACCCGCCGAGAGGACAGAGCGCCGAGGCCTCCTCGGCCGCGAGCCGCAGCGCGAGGCGGGTCTTGCCGGTGCCTGAGACGCCCGCGAACACC
>CAYHCR010000762.1:0-2779 GCA_964354895.1 uncultured Myxococcales bacterium
GAGCGATCGGAAGACGGCCGGCGAGGGTGACCGGGAGCTGCTCGCGCTGCTCGTGGAGCCCGACGGGCCGGAGCCCCACCCGACCGCCGTCGCCGTCGCCAGAGAGCCCTCCAAGCTCGAGGCGACGAGCCCCGCCGAGGCCGTCGCCCGCGCCGAGCTCGCGGTGAAGCTCGGGCCGTCTCTCTCCTCGACCCACGTTCGGCTCGCACGCGCCCGGTTCGCGCGGGACGCGACCGACGTGCTCGGCTGGATCCGTCCGCTCGGCGCCGGCTTCGGACGTCTCTTCCTCGAGCAGCGCACCCTCCGTCCGCTCGGCGTGGACGCGCTCACGGCGCTCATGACCGCGATCTTCGCGGCCGGCGCCGCGATCGCCGTGCTGCTCTTCGCCCGCTCGCTGCGCTATTTCCTGCATGACTTCCACCACTTCTTCCCGCGGGGCGCCGCGCCGATGCAGACGGCGCTGCTCGCGCTGATCGTCGTGGCGCTGCCGTTCATCTTCCGCCTCGGGCCCTTCGCGATCTTCGCGACGCTGCTGGCGGTGAGCTGGTTCTACCTGGAGCGCTCCGAGCGGATCGTCGCGGGCCTCTGGCTCGCGCTCGCCGGCGGCGCGCCGCTCCTCGTCGGGCTGGCCGCAGATCATCTCGCGTGGGACGGCACGCCGGCGGAGCCGGTCTACGCCGTCGAGCGCGCCGGTGACTTCTCCCGCCTGCCGGAGCTCGAGGCGCTCGCGAAGGCCGGGGCGTCGCCGCAGGTGCTCTTCGCCGTCGCGCGCGCACAGAAGCGCGAGGGTCGGCTGGAGGAGGCGAAGGCGCTCTACGACCGCGTGCTGGAGACGAAGGGGAAGTGGCCGTTCGCGCTCGTGAATGCGGGCAACGTCCGCTTCCTGCAGGGAGATCTGGACGCCGCCGAACGCTTCTACATGCGCGCCGTCGATGCGCAGCCGGGCTACGCGCCTGCGCACTTCAACCTCTCGCGCGTGCACTACCGCCGGGTGAACCTGAACCTCGGTCAGGAGACCCGCAGCAAGGTCCTCGAGCTCGACCGGAGCCTGATGCAGCGCTACGCCGCCGGGGATCAGAAGGACCAGCCGGCGCTGGGCAACGTCTACCTGCTGGATGGCACGTTGCCAGACGCAGAGCTGCACGCGATCGCGACGCCGGCCGTCGTCGGCGATCACGTCGCGCGGCAGGTCGCGGCCCGCGTCTTCGGCCCGTTCCCGACCGGCCTCGCGCCGGCGATCTCGCTCGGCGTGCTCGCGCTGCTCGTGCTGCTGGCGCTGGCGCAGGATCGGCTGATGCCCGCGCGCGCGTGCGGGAAGTGTGGCCGGCCGGTCTGTCGACGCTGCGACCCGGAGACGGGCGGTGGCGGACTCTGTGGCCAGTGCGTGAACGTCTTCGCGCGCAAGGCGGCGGTCGATCCGGTCGCGAAGGTCCAGAAGGAGCTGGCGGTGCGCAGGTATGCGCAGCGGCGCTCCACCGCGCTGAAGGTGCTCTCGTTCTTCGTCGGTGCGCAGGTCGCCGGCGGCCGGATCGTGCGCGGCGCGCTCTTCCTCTTCCTCGTCTCGCTCGTCGGCGCGCTGATCGTCCAGCGGGAGGGCGTCGCTCGCCCCGCGTTCGAGGCGATCCCGGAGGCGTGGAAGCTCGCGCTGCTCGTGCCGTTCGGCCTGCTCGTCTACGCGGTCTCGGTCCGCGACGGCTTCCGCGGAGATGCCTGACCCATGGCGCTCAAGGGCACCCTCAAAGACTTCGGCATCGCCGACATCTTCCAGCTGATCGCGCAGCAGACGAAGACCGGCGTGCTCCACCTCAAGTCCAAGGATGAGGAGGTCCACATCTCGTTCCACGACGGCAACGTCGTCCGGGCCGAGCACGTGGGACGCAAGAAGAACGACAAGCTCGGCGCCATGCTCGCGCGCGCGGAGCTCATCACGCAGCCGCAGCTCGACGAGGCGCTCGAGGAGCAGAAGCGCACGCTCAAGCGGCTCGGCGACGTGCTCGTCGCGCGGGCCTGGATCTCCCGGGAGCGCCTGCGCGAAATGGCGCAGCTGCAGACCACCGAGACGCTCTATCGGCTCTTCACCTGGAAGAGCGGAACGTACGAATTCGAGCAGGGCACGGTCGAGTGGGACCGCGAGTCCATCACACCGCTCCGGGGCGAGTCGGTGCTGATGGAAGGCTTCCGGATGGTCGATGAGTGGCCGCTCATCAAGAAGAAGATCACCTCGTACGGGATGACCTTCGAGCGGCTCAAGCCGATGGAGCGCGCGTCGGCGTCCGACAACGACCTCGACGCGGCCCTCGACGACGCGTTCGGCGAGATCGCGGACAAGAAGGGCGACGACGATCTCCCGAGCGACAAGGCGCCCAAGGACGGCATCTCGGCGAACGAGCGCCGGATCTACTCGCTCTGCGAGGCGGGGCGCACGGTCCAGCGGATCATCGATGTCTCTCGGCTCGGTGAGTTCGAGACGTGCAAGTCGCTGCTGAATCTTGTCTCCGCCGGCTTCCTCAAGGCGATCGCGCCGGCCGCGGAGGACAAGGCGGCGCCCCGGCTCGGCGGCGACTTCGCCCGCTCGATCGCGGAGAGCGCGCTCACGATCGTCATCCGGCTCGTGATGAGCGCGGTGATCGTCGCGGTGCTCTTCCTGCTCGTGTACTCGGTCCGGCTCGAGGACATCTCGCTGGCGTCGGGCGCGAGCGGCACGCACTTCGATGGCCCGGCCGTGCAGCAGTTCCTCGCGGGCGCACAGAAGGCCCGACTGCGCAGCGCGCTCGAGGTC
>CAYHCR010000763.1:0-2778 GCA_964354895.1 uncultured Myxococcales bacterium
TGCCCTACGGCCGCGGCGCGCTCTTCTATGCTTCGCCCCCCGGCGCCTCCTTCGCGATCGAGCCGATCGATCTGCGCGCGGCGCTCTGGACGACGACGGGCGCGGGCCGCAGCTACCCCGCGCTCGATCACGACGCGGCCGGCAAACCTGCGATCGCCTTCACGGGCCGCATCGACTGGACGGCCTACTTCACGGAGTGGAGCTCGACGCTCGAGGGCCTCGGCCACGGGACCGGGGACGCGGGCGTCTCGATCGTCGTGCGCGAAGCGGGCGGCTGGACGCCGGAGTTCTCGCTCGTGCCTGCCATGCTGTCGACCGCCGCAGGCCGCGGCGTCGAGGTCGTGTGGGACGGGCTCGGCGAGCCCCGGGTCGTCGCCACGTTCGACAACCAGCTCTGGCTCGCCGAGCGCAGCGCGGGGGCGTGGGACGCGAGCATCGCCGACTGGTACCGGCCGCCCGGCGGCTGGATCGAGCTGCTGGCGTTCGACGGCGCGGAGCTGATGCTCGCGCAGCAGGAGGAGGCGCAGGTCGGCCTGCCGCGCGCGATCCGCTTCCAGGCGACGCTCGACCCGGGCGGGCGTGCGGCGGCCGACGTCGACCCGCTCGTCTGCGATCTCTGCCCCGCCGATCCGGCGAAGCTCGCCCCGGGCGCGTGCGGCTGCGGCGTCGCCGACACGGACGGCGACGGCGACGCGACGCCCGACTGTCTGGACGGCTGCCCCGCGGATCCGGCGAAGCTGCTCGCAGGGAGCTGCGGCTGCGGCGTCGCCGACACGGACGGCGACGCGGACGGGACGCTCGACTGCTTCGACGGCTGCCCTGCGGATCCGGCGAAGGTCGCGGCCGGGACCTGCGGCTGCGGCGTCGCCGACACGGACGGCGACGCGGACGGCACGCTCGACTGCATGGACGGCTGCCCTGCGGATCCGGCGAAGGTCGCGGCGGGGACGTGCGGCTGCGGGGTGGCCGACACGGACGGCGACGGCGATTCGACGCCCGACTGTCTGGACGGCTGCCCGGCCGACCCCGCAAAGGTGCTCGCGGGCGCCTGCGGCTGCGGCGTCGCGGACGCCGACACGGACGGCGACGGCTCGTTCGACTGCGTCGACGGCTGCCCGGGCGATCCGGGGAAGCTCGCGCCCGCGGCGTGCGGCTGCGGCGTCGCGGAGACGGACGGCGACGCCGATGGAACGCCGGACTGTGTCGATGCGTGCGCCGCGGATCCCGCGAAGCTCGCGCCCGGCGCCTGCGGCTGCGGCGTCGCCGACACGGACGGCGACGGCGACGCGACGGCCGACTGTCTGGACGGCTGTCCCGCGGATCCGGCGAAGCTGCTCGCCGGCGGCTGCGGCTGCGGCGTCGCGGAGACGGACGGCGACGCCGATGGAACGCCGGACTGTGTCGATGCGTGCGCCGCGGATCCGGCGAAGGTCGCGGCGGGGACGTGCGGCTGCGGGGTGGCCGACACGGACGGCGACGGCGATTCGACGCCCGACTGTCTGGACGGCTGCCCGGCCGACCCCGCAAAGGTGCTCGCGGGCGCCTGCGGCTGCGGCGTCGCGGACGCCGACACGGACGGCGACGGCTCGTTCGACTGCGTCGACGGCTGCCCGGGCGATCCGGGGAAGCTCGCGCCCGCGGCGTGCGGCTGCGGCGTCGCGGAGACGGACGGCGACGCGGACGGCGCGCCGGACTGTGTCGATGCGTGCGCCGCGGATCCGGGGAAGGCCTCGCCCGGGGCGTGCGGCTGCGGCGTCGCGGAGACGGACGGCGACGGCGACGCGACGCCCGACTGCCTCGACGGCTGTCCCGCGGATCCCGCGAAGGTGCTCGCGGGCGCGTGCGGCTGCGGCGTGACCGACGCCGACGCGGACGGCGACGGCTCGTTCGACTGCGACGACGGCTGTCCCGGCGATCCCGGCAAGCTCGCGCCGGGGAGCTGCGGCTGTGGCGTCGCGGAGTCGGACCTGGACGGCGACGGGAGCCCGGACTGCGTCGATGCGTGCGTCGCGGATCCGACCAAGAGCACGGAGGGGCGCTGCGGCTGCGGCGTGGCGGAGGACGACGGCGACGGCGACGCGACGCCCGACTGCCTCGACGGCTGCCCGGCCGATCCCGCGAAGCTGCTCGCGGGCGCCTGCGGCTGCGGCGTGGCGGAGGACGACGGCGACGGCGACGCGACGCCCGACTGCCTCGACGGCTGCCCGGCCGATCCCGCGAAGCTGCTCGCGGGCGCCTGCGGCTGCGGCGTGGCGGAGGACGACGGCGACGGCGACGGCACGCCCGACTGCCTCGACGGCTGCCCGGCCGATCCCGCGAAGCTGCTCGCGGGTGCCTGCGGCTGCGGCGTCGCGGACGACGACGGCGACGCGGACGGCACGCCCGACTGCCTCGACGCCGAGCTCCCGGACGACGACCCGTCCGGCGGCTCCAGCGCCGCGGACGAGGGCGGCTGCGGCTGCTCCACCTCCAGCGGAACGGGCGCGACGCCATGGCTCGCCGCGTTGCTGCTCGCCGGGCTCGCCGTCGGCCGTCGATCGTGTAGACGCTCGTCCCAAACTGCGGCGTTTCGATCGCGCTGATCGCGATCGCTTCCGCCCACGCCGAGCCCCTCCCGCCGCCAGCGTCACGCCGCCCTGGCGGCCCCGCCACTTCTCGTGCCAGGTGCCCGCGGGCCCGCGCTCGGGACGATCGCTTTCCCGCGGTTCGGGGCGATCGTTGACACCCAGGCCCCTCGTTCAGCTCTCGGCGACGACCCCGATCTTGTCGGCCGGGCCC
>CAYHCR010000764.1:0-2778 GCA_964354895.1 uncultured Myxococcales bacterium
GAGATCGTCAGCGGCGTCTGGTCCGACGCAGAGAGATCCGCCGCGAGATCGAAGGCCGCGCGGAAGGTCGTGTCAGTGCCGACCGAGAGGCCGCCGCCCATCGAGAACGGCGCCTCCCGGCTCTCGATGTCGACGAAGTTGTTGATCGCGCCGCCGAGGCGCACCCACTCGCCGAGCTTGAGGAAGAGGCCCGCGTCCGCCGTGACGGCGTGCGTGCGGTCCGACGACTCGAACTTGAGGTACTTCGCGCCGACGCCGATCGAGCCGACGTCCGAGAACGGGAGCGCGACGCCGAGCACTCCGACGTGTCCGGCGGTGTAGCCCTCGGCGCCGGTGCCCGTCAGGTGCGAGTACCAGACGCCGGCCGCGAGCTTGCTCGTCCGCGAGTCGCTGATCGAGGCGTCGAAGCGGCCGAGCTCCGTGCCGCGGTTGAAGGTCCAGCCCGCGTCGATCTCGTACCGCTCCGCCTGGGCGAGGCCGGCGATGTTGAAGAGGATCGCCTCGTTGGTGCTCGCCACGCCCCGGTGGGCGTCGCCCATCGCCGAGGCGCGGCTGCCCGAGAGCTGCGAGGTGGAGGGCGTGGAAAGCTCTGCGGCGCGCGCGGGGAGCGCGGCGAGCAGCAGCAGGACGGGCAGGGTGCGAGACATTCGGGCGGGACCCTAGCAAGCGCCGCTCCGCCGCCCCGGCGCATCGGGGCGCCGGGGTGTGGACATCCCGCGAGGTCAGGGCAGGTCGAAGAGGCGAAACCCGACCGAGAGCCCCGCGGCGATCCACGCGACCGAGGTGCCGTCGTCGAGGTCCGTCTCCCAGCCGAGCACGTTGAACTCCGCGAAGAGATCGGGCGGGCCGTAGCGCAGCCAGAGGTTCGTGTAGCCGGTGCGCAGGATGTATGGGTCGAGGAAGCCGCCGAGCGCCAGGTAGTGCCCCGCCGGGAACGGGCCCTCCCACTTCAGCTCGAAGCCCTGCGGGAACGAGAGGCGGGTGTGGAAGTCGCCGTCGAGCTCGCGCAGCGCCAGCCCGTGGACGCCCGGCAGGAGGATCACGCGCAGGCGATCGTCGAAGAGCCGCAGCGACTCGTACGAGAAGTAGAGGCCGTAGTCGCCCGAGACGCGATCGGAGAGATCGTTCGCGCCGAAGAACACGATCCGCGCGGTGTCGCTCACGCGGTAGGCGGCGTACGCGGTGATCAGCCCCGCCACCGCGTCGAACTGCTCGTCCTCCTCCCGGAAGCGCGTGAGGTAGGGGCCGATGCCGAGGCCGAACGATCCGTCGGCGGTCTCCGGTGGCAGCTCGATCCGCAGACGTGCTCGATCCCCCGCGGCCGTCGCGAGCGTCAGGGTCGTCTCCGGCCCGATCACGCGCAGCCGGAAGACGCCAGGTGACTCGGGCCGCACCGCGACGCCGTCGACGGTGAGCCCGGCCCGCGCCGCGTCCCACGCGACCCGCAGCTCCAGCTCGCGCCGACGCGCGAATTGCCCGCCGTACCGAATGACGCGGCAGTGGGCGAAGAGCACGCCGCCCTCGCCTGCGCCCTCGATCAGCGAGAGGCGCGCGCGCTGGCAATTCGGCTCGAAGGCGAGCGTCGTGGGCCCGGAGGGGAGCGCGAGCGTGAGCGGCGCCCGCATCTCCACCTCTCCGTCGAGGCGCACCAGCGCAAGCCCGGCGCGCCCGCCGGAGAGCAGCGGCACGAGCGTGTCGACCTCGAGCCGCTCGCCGCGACGCGTGAACGGCGCAGTCCGGCCCGCGACGAGCAGCGCCGCCCGCCGACCTTCGACGAAGGGCATCGAGAGCTGCAACCGTGCCCGCGCGACCAGGAGGCCGTCGAGCGCGAAGACCCACTCCTCGCTGCCGGGGAGGACCTCGCCGGTCGCGCCGTCGGGCAGGCCCTCGAGGCGCACGCGCCCCGGCGGCAGCAGCGGTGGAAACGAGGCGCGATCGACGCTCTCGATCGCGCCGGCGGCGAGCGGATCGACCTCCGGACCCTCGGAGGCGTTCGCCGCGAGCGCGAGCAGCAGCAGGCCGAAAGTGAGCGACACGGACGGGATCCTAGCGAGGACCGCGCCCCACGGACGTCCGAGTTTCAGACATGCGCTGTAGGCTCCAGGCCTCGGCCACCGACCGAAATTCGGACAGGTTTGATCGGAGTGTCGTCGCACAGGACACGTAAACATCGTTTACCAAGTCCATGCAACCAGCTGCATTTCCTTGAAATTGATCGCCTACATCTCCCACCTTTCGGCTGGAACAAGACTTGGAGTGATCCGGTGCAACGTCGAGCTGCCCTGGAGCCCTTCATGCTGCGCCGCCTCCTCCCCGTCGCCCTGCTCACCGTCGCCCTCGCCGGCTGCGGCGAAGGCCTCGTCGAGTCCTCCTCGGTCCCCGTCGAGTCGGCGATCGAGAGCGGCGAGAGCGAGCTGCAGGGCGCCACCGTCGGCCTCCGCGTCCGCAGCAACGCCAACGTCAACGTCCGCAGCGGCGCCTCCACGGACAACCGGGTGCTCGTGACCGCCCCGACGGGCAGCTTCGCGACGGTGCTCGAGGCCTCGCCCAGCAACGGCTTCTACAAGGTGCGGTTCGCCGGGACCGAGGGCTGGAGCTACGGCCGGTACTGGGACGCGGCGCCCGAGGCGGCCGCCGGCGGCGAGCAGGAGCAGGCCAACGCGAACGTGAACATCCGCAGCGGCGTCGGCACGAGCCACGCGATCCTCGCCACGGCGAGCCCGGGCGAGCGCGCAGAGCTGCTCGGGTTTACCCTGCACATCAAGCTAGCGCAACAAG
>CAYHCR010000765.1:0-2776 GCA_964354895.1 uncultured Myxococcales bacterium
GCGCGCGGCTTCGACCGCGGCGTTGAGCGCGAGGAGGTTCGTCTGGAAGGCGATCTCCGAGATGTCCCGGATGATCTCCCTCGTCGACTCCGACGAGGCGCGGATCTGCCCCATCGCGCCGTCGAGGTCGGCCATCGCCGTCGTCCCGAGTCGGGCCGCGTCGCGGGTCTCCTTCGCGAGCCGCGACGCCTCCTTCGTCGATGCGACCGCGCCCTCTGCGCGGCGCCGGATCTCCGAGAGCGACTGGTTGGACTGCGCGAGGCTCGCGGCCTGCTGCGTCGCGCCGGCCGCCACCGTCTGCGCCGACGACGCGATCTGCGCCGCCGCGTTCGAGGTCTCGTCGACCGCGCTCGAGACCTGGCCGAACGCCTCGTCGAGCGCGTCGGCTGCGCGGTTGAACGAGTCGGCCATGCCCGCGAAGTCGCCCGCGTACCGGCCCGCCATCCGGCCCCGGAGGTCGCGGTCCGCGAGCGAGTCGAGGCAGCCTCGGAGCTCCTGCGTCGGTGCGACCACGCGGTCGAGGATCCGGTTGACGCCCTCGATCACGCGCCGATATTCGCCGCGGTGCCCCTCGGCCGCCGCGCGCGTCGAGAGCTCGCCCCGCGCCGCCGACTCCGCGAGCCCGTTGGCCTCCTCGACGAGCCGACGCACCGCCGCGCTGCAGCCGGCGAGGCTCGTGCGCATCGCGTCGAGCTCGCCGGGCCAGCGCTCCTCCACCGCCTCCGGCAGCTCGCCGCGCGCGAGTCGATCGAGCGAGCTGCGCAGGTGTCCGACGATCCCTCCGAGGCGCTCGGCCATCTGCACGGAGGCGTGCAGCACGCTCCCCTCCGGCGCGCGCGACGAGAGATCGAGCCCGGAGAGCCGCCCCTCCGCGAGCGCGTTGGCGACCGCCGCAAGCTCATCGGGCTCGCCGCCGAGCCGCCGGAGGATCCCGCGCGCGATCCAGAACGAGAGCGCGATCGACGCGAGCAGCACCAGCGCGATCGCCGCGATCGCCCGTTCGAGCCCCGCCTCGGCCGCGGCGCGGGCGCCCTCGATCGTGGAGGAGAGCTCTGCGGCCAGCTGGTCCTCGACGGCCTTCATTGCGTCGATCCGCGCCGAGATCGCCTGGAACCAGCGGGGCGGATCGACGCCGAAGGTGCCGGTCGCGTGGCGGTCGAGCGCGAGCCGCCGGAGCGCGAACGCCTCCGGGTGCCGATCCTCGGCCAGCTCCCGCGCGACGAGCGCCTTCGCCACCGGGGAGGCGCTCGACCGGAACGCGGCGAACCAGCTCTCCTGCGTCGCGAGGATCGTGAGCACACGGCGGTAGGACTCGTCGTCGAACCCGTCCGCCGCGAAGACACCGTTGAGCGTGGCCCGCTCGCGCCCGGCGAACTCCTTTCCGCGCAGGAACGACACGTATGCGGCGCCCCGCTGCGTCAGGCGGCCGTCGTCGTCGTCCCGCGCGAGCCGATCCACCGCCTCGAGCCAGCCCGCGATGAACGACTCCGAGAAGACCCGGAACGACTCCGGCGCCGTCACCTCGAGCCGATCGATGCGCGCCCGCAGGTCGGCGCGGGTGCGCAGGCTCGTCAGCGCCGACTCCACCGGGTCTCTGGCCACTCCCGGCGCGGGGTGTGCCGCGAGGTGCGCCTCGATCGCCGCGAAGGACGCGTCGGTGAGGAGCCGCTGGGCAGGCAGCTCCTGGCGGAACTTCACGCCCCTCGAGGCGAGGAGGCCCGAGCTCATCCCGCGCTCCTTCTGGAGCTCGTGCACGAGCGCGCCTGCGCGGACAGCGAGCTCCACGCCACGTGCGGCGGCTGTGAGGACCTCGACCCGCGCGCGGGCGCGACGGATCTCAAGCGCGCCCGCGGTGGCGGTGGCGGCTAACGGCAGCGCGAGCAGCAGCAGCAGCCTGGCCCGGACAGAGAGCCCGCGTGTCAGATTCATGTCAGGAAACCCCTGCTCCGGTCTGGTGCAAGGGACAAGCCGCTCCATTGAGAGACGCTTCGAGGCTCTCCTCGTCGGACCGCGCGCCTGACCGCGCTACCGGAGCGCCCGCAGGCGACGCACCCGCTCCTCGATCGGCGGGTGGGTCGAGAACCAGCGCATCAGCGTGCGGCCCGAGAGCGGGTTGACGATGAAGAGGCTGGCGGTCGCGGGGTGGCGGTCGTCGGGGATCGCCTGCGCCCCCGCCTCGAGCTTGAGCAGCGCGGACGCGAGCGCCTCGGGATCGTCGACGTAGCGCGCGCCGGCCTCGTCCGCGCCGTACTCGCGCGAGCGGGAGATTGCGAGCTGCAGAACGGTCGCCGTGAGCGGCGCCAGCACGATCAGCGCCAGCATGCCGATCAGGCCCCCGCCGCCCGCGCCCTCGTCGTCCTCGTCGCGCGAGACGCCGCCGAAGATCGCCGCCCACTGGAGCATCGACGCCACGCCCGCGACGGCGCCGGCGATCGTCGCCGCGATCGTCGCGACCAGCGTGTCGCGGTTCGCCACGTGCGCGAGCTCGTGCGCGATCACGCCGGCGAGCTCGCGCCGCGTGAGGAGCTGCACGAGGCCGCTCGTGACCGCGACCGCCGATCGTGCAGGACTGCGCCCCGTGGCGAAGGCGTTCGGCGCGGGCGACGCGATGAGATAGACGGCCGGCTTCGGCACGCCCGCGCGCAGCGCGATCCGCTCGACGAGTTCGTGCAGCCACGGCGCCTCTTCCAAAGGCACGGGCCGCGCGCCGTGGACCGCGAGCGCGAGCCGGTCGCTGAACCAGAAGGCGACGAAGTTGCTCACGAGCGCGAAGAGC
>CAYHCR010000766.1:0-2772 GCA_964354895.1 uncultured Myxococcales bacterium
TCGCGCGCGAAGACGGCCGCGGCCTCGCCCTGCGCCGCGCGTGGGGCGTGCCGGACGACGCGGTGCTCGTCGGCAAGGTCGCCGCGGTGACCAGCGAGGTGAAGCGCCACGACCTCTTCCTGCGCGCCGCCGGCCGCGTGCTCGCCCGCCACCCGCAGGCCTACTTCGCGATCGTCGGGCCGCTGCCGACCTCGCGCGGCTGGGCCCGCAACGACGGCTTGCGGTACTACGAAGGGCTGCAGGCGCTCGCGAAGCAGGAGGGGCTGCAGGGGCGTCTCGTCTTCCCCGGAAACGTCACCGACGTCGGCGCGATGATGCAGGCCCTCGACGTGCTCGCCCATGCGTGCGATCTGGAGGGCTTCGGCCGGGTCGCGATCGAGGCGATGGCGGCGGGCAAGCCCGTCGTCGGGCCGGATCGAGGCGGCTTCGCCGAGAGCGTGGTGCACGGCGAGACGGGGACGTGGGTGCGGGCGGGCGACGACGCCGCGCTCGCGGACGGGATCGCGGCGCTGGTCGGGGATGGCGCGCTGCGGGAGCGGTACGGCGCGGCAGGACGGGCGAGGGCGCAGGCGCGCTTCTCGCCCGAGGCACACCTCGCCGCGATGACGGCGATCTACGAGCGGGCGCGGGCGGCAGGCCCGATCACCCCGGGGAGTTGGAACCGCGATGCCTGACTTCGATCACGTCCTCATCACCGGCGGCGCCGGCTTCATCGGCAGCCACCTCGCGCGCAGCCTGCTGGCGGCGGGCAAACGCGTCACCGTCATCGACGACCTCTCGACCGGCCTCGCGTCGAACGTGAGCGAGCTCGAGGCGAACCCGAACTTCCGCTTCCACGTCGAGACGATCCGCCACGAGCCGCTGCTCGATCGCCTCATGCACGAGTGTGGCACCGTCTACCACCTGGCCTCGGCCGTCGGCGTGAAGCTGATCATGGAGCGGCCGGTCTACACGGTCGACAACATCTACCAGGGCACCGAGGCCGTGCTGCGCCTCGCGCGCCGCTACCGCAATCGCGTGCTGCTCACCTCGACGAGCGAGGTCTACGGCAAGAGCACCGACGTCCCGTTCCGCGAAGACGGCGATCGCCTCGAGGGCGCGACCACCGTGCACCGCTGGGCCTACGCCTGCGCGAAGGCGCTCGACGAGTTCCTCGCGCTCGCGCACCACAAGGAGACCGGGCTGCCGGTCGTCGTGGTCCGCCTCTTCAACACCGTCGGGCCGCGCCAGCGCAGCCACTACGGCATGGTCGTCCCGCGCTTCGTCGAGCGCGCGCTCGCGGGCGAGACGCTCGAGGTCCACGGCGACGGCGCGCAGACGCGCTGCTTCTGCCACGTCTCGGACGCAGTCGCGGGGCTGCGCGGGCTGCTCGAGTCGGGCAAGGCGTTCGGGCAGGTCTTCAACGTCGGCTCGACGGAGGAGCTCTCGATCGAGGCGCTCGCGCAGCGCGTGATCGCCCGGACGAAGAGCCGCTCGACGATCCGCAAGGTGCCCTACGACTCCGTCTACGGCCCCGGCTTCGAGGACATGGGGCGGCGCGTGCCGAGCCTCGCGAAGATCGAGGCAGCGATCGGCTGGCGGCCGGAGCGCAACCTCGACCGCATCATCGACGACGTCGCCGCGGAGATCACCGCCCGGCGCGCGGGCTGACGCGTGGCGCCGCTCTTCTCGATCTGCATCCCCTGCTTCAACCACGCGCGGTACGTCGGCACGACGATCGAGAGCGTGCTCCGGCAGGACTTCACGGACTTCGAGATCGTCGTCGCGGACAACGCTTCGACCGACGGCTCTCGGGACGTGGTGCGCAGCTTTGCGGATCCCCGGATCCGGCTGATCGAGAACCGCTTCAACATCGGCTTCGCGCCGAACCTCCAGCAGGTGACGCGCCACGCGACGGGCCGCTACCTGAACCTGCTCTCCAGCGACGACGTGATGGAGCCGGGCGCGCTCTCGACCTACGCGGCGCTGATCGAGCGGCTCGGGGCCGAGGAGCGGCTGCTGCTGATGTCGCAGGCGTGGTTCGTCGACGGCGAGGGGAAGCGCTTCAGCTACAGCGCGAAGGCGCCCGGTCACCTCGGCACCGTGCACGTCGCGATGCCGACGGAAGAGGCGCTCGCCGCGACGCCGCACCACAGCCTCTATCGCGGCCGGCAGATGCTCGGCCGCGCGCTGCGGGCCTTCGACACGGTCGGGATCTTCTGCACGCTCGTCTACGACCGTCGGCTCTGGGAGGCGGTCGAGGGCTACAATTCAACGCAGCAGATGAACCCCGACATGCACTTCGGGCTGAAGCTGCTGCGGCAGGACCCGCTCGTCGTCTGGGTGAACCGCCCGCTCTATTCGTACCGTCGCCACCTCGGCGGGCAGGCAGCACTGCAGGCGAAGGAGCGGTCGATCCGCTACCAGCTCGATCAGTACGCCTACACGCTGCAGTTCGGCGCGGACGAGCTGAAGGCCCACGGCCTGCCGGCGGATCACCTGCGAGGGCGCTTCCTCGAGCGGGACGTCCTCGACGCGGCCGCCTCGGCGCTCGCGCAGGGCAACTGGCGCCACGCGGCTCGGCTGCTGGCGTTCGGCGTCGCGACGTACCCGGAGGAGCTCGCGCGGACCCCTCGGTCGTGGGCGCTGGCGGGGCTGCTCTCGAGCGGGCCGGCCGCGGCGCTCGTCGCGAAGGCCGCGCGGCTCGCCCGGCGGCGGGTTGCGGCCCCGCCGACCCTCGCGAGCCTCTTCGGCGTGCACGACCCGGACGCGCTGCCGGAGCCCGAGCGCCCT
>CAYHCR010000767.1:0-2770 GCA_964354895.1 uncultured Myxococcales bacterium
TCTATGCGCCGAACAACGCGACGATCGTCGTGGTCGGTGATCTCGATCCGAAGGCGACGATCGCGCTGATCGAGGCGGCGTACGGCGACATGCCGCTCGGTCCCCCGATCACGCCGGTCGTCGACGCCGAGCCCGAGGCGAACGGCGAGCGGCGCGCCGTGGTGCACTACCCGGCGCAGTCGCCGGCCGTGATGATGGGCTACCGAGGCCCGAAGGCCGCCGATCCCGACACGTTCGTGCTCGACGTGATCCAGGCCGTGCTCTCGAGCGGCGAGGCGTCGCGGTTGACCAAGCGGCTCGTCTACGGCGAGGAGCTCTCGACCGGCGCGATGGTCGACTTCGGCTGGCGGCTCGACCCGGCCGTCTTCGTGCTCTTCGCCGAGGTGAAGGCGGAGGTCCCCGCGGCGAGGGTCGAGGCGGCGCTCATCGACGAGCTCGGGAAGATCGAGCGCGACGGCGTGCTGCCCGTCGAGCTGCAGAAGGCGAAGAACGTCCTGCGCGCGCACTTCCTCTCGGAGATCTCCACGAACAACGGCCGCGCGCACGCGATCGGCTCGTACGAGACGCTGCTGGGCGACTGGCGCGAGGCGTACAAGACGCTCGATCGCTACGCGGCCGTGACGAACGAGGACGTGAAGCGCGTGGCGGCGAAGTACTTCTCGGCCAAAAACCGCAGCGTCGTGACGCTCGTTCCGACGCCCGAGGCGCCCGAGGGCCCGCCGCCGGCCGCGCCGAAGCCCGCCGGGAAGGGGCGCAAGCGCAAAGCTGCTCCCGACAGGAAGGCCGGGAAAGCTACGCCGCCCGCCCGCCGCAAGGCCGCCCGCACCGCTCCGAAGGGCCGCTCCCGCCCGCGCACCTCCAAGTGAGGCTCCTGACCATGACGATCCTGCTCGCCGCTGCCGGCCTCGACGCCGGCGCGGCCCCTGCCGCGACGATCCCCGCCGCCGTCTCGCCCGGAGAGGTCCGCCTGCCGCCGGTCGCGCGCCACGTGCTCGCCTCGGGCGTCACGGTCGAGCTCGTCCGGCGCCCCGGTCTCCCGCTCGTCGCCGTCGAGCTGCTGCTCGACGTCGGCGCGATCCACGATCCCGCCGGCAAGGAGGGGCTCGCCGCTTTCACCGCAGAGCTGCTCCGCCGGGGCACGCAGCGGCGCTCCGCCGACGAGCTCGACGGCGCGATCGAGTTCCTCGGCGGCCGGCTCGACACGGGCGCCGGCGCGGACGCCACGACGATCGGCGCGACGCTGCCGAGCGAGTACCTCGACGTCGCGCTGGAGATCGTCGCGGAGCTCGCGATGGCGCCGGCCTTCCCGAAGGCCGAGCTCGACGCCCAGAAGCGGCGCAACCTCGCGGAGCTCCAGAAGGTCCTCGACGATCCGTCGGGCATCGCCGATCGCGTGCTCCTGCGCGCGCTGATCCCGGGCCATCCCTACGCCGCCCCCGGCGGCGGCACGAGCCGCACGGTCTCCTCGTTCACCCGCAAGGACGTGACGGAGTTCCACGCGCGCCACTTCGGGCCGCGCCGCGCCACGCTGCTCATCGTGGGCGACATCGAGCTGGACGAGGCGCTTCGGCTCGCGACGGCGCGGCTCGGCGGTTGGAGCGGCGGCACCGACGTCCCGCCGCCGCCCCCGCTGCCGACGGGCCCGAAGAAGACCAAGGTCCTCCTCGTCCACAAGCGCGAGAGCACGCAGGCGCAGATCCGCTTCGTGTCGCTCGCGTTCCCGCGCCGGACCGATCCGGACTACTTCCCGAGCGTGCTCGCGAACACGGTCTTCGGCGGCGGCTTCACGAGCCGGCTGATGGACGAGATCCGCGTGAACCGCGGCCTCTCGTACGGCGCGCGCACGAGCTTCCGGCAGGCCCGCCATGGCGGCTTCCTGCTCTTCAGCTCGTTCACGAAGAACGAGACGATCGGCGAGCTGCTCAAGGTCGCGCTCGCGGAGGCCGAAAAGCTCCGCGCGGCAGGGCTGACCGCGGCCGAGCTCGAGCGGGCGCGACGCTATGTCTCCGGGCTCTATCCGCTGCGGCTCGAGACGAACGAGCAGATCGCGGGCGCGCTCGCGGAGCGCAAGCTCTACGGGCTGCCGGACGGCTGGGTCGAGCAGTACCGCGGCAAGCTCGAGGCCGTCACGCTGGAGCAGGCGAACGCCACGGCGAAGCGCTGGTTCTTCGGCGGTCCGCTGGCGATCGTGCTCGTCGGCGACGAGGCGGCGATCCGCAAGGGACTGGCGGAGGCGGGGCTCGACGCGGAGATCGAGGTCGTGACGATCGAGGAGCTGGGCTGAGCATGACCGCGCGCGTGCTCTTCGAGGACGCGCACCAGCTCGTCGTCGACAAGCCAGCCGGCGTCACGGTGATCCCGGCGCGCGACGGCACGCCCGGGCTGCAGCAGGCGTTGCAGCTCGAGCGGGGCGCAAAGCTGTTCGTCGTCCATCGGCTCGACGCCGGGACCAGCGGCGCGCTCGCCTTCGCGAAGGACCCAGAGACGCACCGCGCGCTCTCGCTCGCGTTCGAGCGCGGCGAGGTCGAGAAGTGGTACCTCGCGCTGATCGAGGGATCGCCGGCGGTGGACGACGCGACCGTCGACCTGCCGCTCGTGCCGGGGCGCAAGGGACGCATGCGCGTCGCGGTGCCGGAGGATCTTCGGGCGAAGGAGAGCCGGGCCGAGCTGACCGTGGTGGAGCGGCTCGGGCCCTTCACGCTCGTCCGCTGCCCGCCGCCGACGGGACGCCAGCCCCAGCTGCGCGTTCGCCTGGCGGCCACCTCGGGCC
>CAYHCR010000768.1:0-2770 GCA_964354895.1 uncultured Myxococcales bacterium
GCCAGGATCGCCGCGTCCGACGCGGTGCCCAGCGCGAAGGGGAGCTCTGCGCTCTCCTTCTTGTCGAAGCCACCGAGCACGTGCCCGGTGACGTCCTTCCGACCGCCGGGCTTTCCGATGCCGACCCGGATCCGGACGAAGTCAGGACCGAGGTGCGCCTGCAGGCTCTTGAGCCCGTTGTGCCCGGCGTGACCACCGCCGACCTTCACCTGCACCCGCCCGAACTCGAGGTCGAGGTCGTCGTGGACGACGATCACGTCTGCGGGCTCGATCTTGTAGAAGCGCGCCGCTGCGCCGACCGCCTCGCCCGACAGGTTCATGAAGGTCTGCGGCTTCACGAAGAGGACCTTCGTCCCCGACAGCGCGCCCTCGCCGATGTCCGCCGCGAACTTCCGACGGTCGACGACGGCGCGCGCGGTCTTCGCGAGCTCGTCCACCACCATGAACCCGACGTTGTGGCGGGTCCCTTCGTACTCCTTGCCGGGATTTCCCAGGCCGGCGATCAACTTCACGGCGCCGCGTTACTTCTTGGCCGGAGCAGCGGCCTTCTTGTCGCCCGCGGCGGCCGGAGCCGCCTTGCCACCCGCCGCCGCAGGGGCCGCCTTGCCGTCCGCCGCCGCCGCAGGGGCCGCACCGGCCACCGCCGCCGCCGCGACCACCGGCGTCGCGATCTCTTCCTTCTCCGGGATCGCGACGAGCGCGACCGTGTAGTTCGAGGCGAAGCGGATCTTGCAGCCCGCAGGCGCCTTCACGTCCGCCACGTGCAGGGCGTCGGTGATCTCGAGCTCCGTGACGTCGACCTCGATCTTCTCGGGGATGTCCTTGGGGAGGCAGGTGACGTCGAGCTCGCGGCGGGCCTGCTGGAGGATGCCGCCCTCCTTCGCGCCCTTCGCCGTGCCGACGAGGACGATCGGGACCGGGACCGTGATCGGCTTGTCCATCGCGACTTCGAAGAAGTCGGCGTGCAGGAGCGCGCGCGTCACGGGATCCTGCTGGTAGTCCTTGAGCAGGGTCTTGCGCTCGCCGCCGCCCTCGATCTGGAGGGTGAGCAGCGTGTTGAACTTGTGCGGCGTCTTGATCGCGAGGCGGAGCGCGAGCGGGTCGACCGCGATCGAGACCGGCTCCTTGCCCCCGTAGACGATGGCCGGGATCTTCTTCTGTTCCCCGCGCAGGCGGCGGGCGAAGCCCTTGCCGGTGGTCGTGCGGAGCGTGGCGGACAGCGTGGAGCTCTTGAGCGTCTCGGTCGACATGTCGTGTCTCTCCATGGCCCTGGCACCGGAGAAGGGGAGGTCCACCCCCTCCGGGCTTGGGAAAGTCGCGCCTCCTACCATGTGGGCCTCGGCGGGTGCAACCGCGCCGATCGGAGGGCGGGGGGCGTGTTTCAGACCTCAGCGGATCCGAACGTCAGAGAAAGAGCGACGAGAGCGAGTCGGCCGAGTGGATCCGCCGGATCGCCTCGCCGAAGAGCCGCGCGCAGGAGAGCTGCTTGATCTTGGGGCTCGCGGCGGCCTCGGCCGAGAGCGGGATCGTGTCCGTCACCACGACCTCGTCGATCGCACACTCGTTGAGCCGCTTGATCGCCGGGCCGCTGAAGACCGCGTGGGTCGCGTAGGCGGTGACGCTTCGGGCGCCCTTCTCCATCAGCGCGGAGGCGGCGTTCGCGAGCGTGCCCGCGGTGTCGATCATGTCGTCGACGAGGATCGCGTCGCGGCCGGAGACGTCGCCGATGAGGTGCATGACCTCGGCGACGTTGGGCTTGGTGCGGCGCTTGTCGACGATCGCGAGCGTCGTCCCGGTCCGCTTGCTGAAGGCGCGGGCGCGCTCGACGCCGCCGGCGTCCGGCGAGACGATCACGGTGCTCTCGCCGTTGGGGAACTTGTGCTTGATGTGCTCGAGCAGCGACGGCGCAGCATAGAGGTGATCGAAGGGGATGTTGAAGAAGCCCTGGATCTGGCCGGCGTGCATGTCCATCGAGAGCACGCGGTTCGCGCCGGCGGCCGTGAGCAGGTCGGCGACGAGCTTCGCGGTGATGGGCGTGCGGGGCGCGACCTTGCGGTCCTGACGCGCGTAGCCGTAGTAGGGGATGACCGCCGTGATCGAGGCCGCCGACGCGCGCTTGAGCGCGTCGATCATGATGAGCAGCTCCATCAGGTTGTCGCCGCTCGGCCGGCTGGTGGACTGCACGACGTAGCAGTCGACGCCGCGGGCGTTCTCGCCGATCTCGACCGAGACCTCGCCGTCGGAGAAGCGGCCGACCTCGGCGCGGGAGAGCGGCCGCTCGAGGTAGGAGCAGATGTCGCGCGTGAGGGCGGGATTGCTGGTTCCGCTGAACACCTTGAAGTCGCGGTTCATCCCGTCCTCGCTGTGAACGCCGCCCTGCGGCGTGGAGCGAGGCTTCTACCGGATCGGAGCGCGGGGTCGCAACGATCAGGGCACGGCGGGGCGGGTCTCGGGTCCGCGGGCCCGCTCGCGCGCGTAGGCCTCGAGGATCCGGCGCTCCATCACCTCTCGCGTGGCCGCGTTGAGCGGGTGGGCGATGTCCTTGAAGGTGCCGTCCTTGCGGCGCTTCGCGGGCATCGCGACGAAGAGGGCGGTCGCGCCCTGGATCACCTTGAGATCCCGGACCACGAAGCAGTCGTCGAGCGTGATCGTGACGTAGGCGCGGAGCTTCTCCTCGTCGACCGGGAAGACGCGGACGTCGGTGATCTCCATCTGCAGAACTCCCCCCGCCCCCGGGGCCCCGCGCTTCAGCGCCGACGGGGTCACCGGA
>CAYHCR010000769.1:0-2768 GCA_964354895.1 uncultured Myxococcales bacterium
TCCGAGGGCGTTCGGGTCGGTGATCCAGACGTCACCACTGGCGTCGAAGAAGACGAAGAGGCCATCCGCAGCGACGGAGATATCTCCGGCACGGAGGTCGATCGGGAGCACGAAGGACGGCAAGGGGGACGCGCTGCTCACCGCCGTCGCGTTGAGCGCCGGCCCGGCGACCTGGAGTTGATAGCGAACGATGCTCTCCAGCGTGTCGGCGAAGCAGAGATCGGCGAGCGCGTCGAGGTTCGCGAAACACGGCGTCCAGAGGGCGAAGGTCGCGAAGGCCGGTGTCAGCGCCACCGGCGCCGCGACGACCCCGCCCGAGGCGAGCCGCAGCTCGACCGCGCCCGGACCGGCCGACGGCCCGCTCCAGAGGTCGAGGTCGCCGTCGCCGTCGGCGTCGAACGCGAAGATCCGCTCGGCGGGCTGCGTCACCGGCAGCGTCGAACGGAGCTCGAGCGGCGCCTGCGCGGCGGCGAGCGCAGGGGCGAGGAGCAGCAGCAGCGGGACGAGGCGTCTCAGAACCATGTCGACGCTCGCAGGTAGAGGGCCGACGCGTCGGTCTCGTCGCGGGGATCGACGCCGGAGCCGGCGTAGCCCGACAGATGGTAGCCGAGCGCGATCAGCGCGCCATCGGCCGGCGCGACGCCGACCTCGCCGCGGAGCTGGTGCAGCGCGCCGCCGTCCGGCGCCGTGGAGCGACGCCCGGCCTCGGCCGCGAGCTCAAGCGGGCCCCAGGGGCGCACCGCGGGGCGCACGCTCATCGCGACGGCGTCGACACGCGCGCCGTCGTCCGCTCGGAAGAGGCCAGCGTGCAGCCCTGCGCCCAGGGAGAAGGCGCGGCCGAGCGCGACGGCCGGCGCGGCCTGCAGCAGCCAGAGCCGATACGGGCGCCCGCCGAGCCGCTCGGGCGGCGGCGCCTCCTGCAGCAGCGTCGCGCGCAGGCCCAGAAACAGCGGCGCGAGGCGCAGCGCGCCGGAGAGGCCGGCCTCCTCGCGCGAGAGGCGCGCGGCCGTCGCCGCAGCGTCCGCGACCAGCGCGTGCAGCCGCAGCGCGAGGGCCGCCGCGGGCCGCACGGAGAGCTCCGCGCCCGCAAGCCTTCCCAGCGTCTCGTCAGCCTCGTTCGTCTCGGTCCACCGCTCGCCGTGCAGCGCGACCGTCAGCCGCGGGCCGCCCCAGCGCACGCCTGCCGCCGCGGCGCTCCGGGCTGTCTCCGACGCCGGATCCCGCAGCGCGGCCTGCTCGAAGCGGCCCCAGCCGGTCACGCCGAGGGCCAGCGGCGCCTGCAGGCCGAAGGCGCGCCCCATCACCGGTCTCCCGAACGGCTCACGAAAGAGCCCGTCTTCGGCCCAGACCGCGGTGCCGTCCGGCGCGGCGGTACGGGCGCCCGTCGTCGCGGTGCCGTCCCGGCCGAGCGCGGAGCCGGCGATCCAGCGAGCCTCGGGACCTTCCTCGGAGAGCGAGCCGGCGAGCTCCGGGCCCCGCGGGCCGCCGCCGCCGCGGAGCTCGAGCCCCACGCCGTCCGCGACGACGGCGGCGCCGACGCCGGTGAACGTCGCGTCCTCGGCGCCCCGGCCAGTGCCCTCCGTCCACACGGAGTGAAGGTGTTCGACACGGAGAGTGAGAGCGCCCGTCGCCCGCCAGTCGAGCCCGAGGCCGGCCTCGGCCGCGCCGCCGTCGAGCGCGTCCTGCGAGAGCGCGCGCGTCGCGCCGAGGAGCCGGGGCGTGAAGTCTCCGATCGGGAGGCCGAGCGCGAGCGTCGCGTCGTGCGCCCGCAGCGCGGCCTCGGGGGCGAAGGCTGCGGGGCCGGAGAGGAGCGCGCCGCCGCCGTCGAGCTCGATCGGGCCGAGCCGCAGCGCGAGCTCCGCGCGCGCCGCGCGCCGATCGAGCGTGGTGAGCGCCGCATCGTCGGACGCGCCCGCGCCGCGCGCTTCGCCCTCGACGCTCGCGCGCGAGCCCGCCGCGTCGTAACGGAGCGCGAGGCCCAGCGAAGGCACGGGGCCGCCCGTCTCGGCCTCCGCGAGCGCTTCGCGGCGCAGACCTGCGTCGGTGCTGCGGCGCCACTGCGCGGGCGCGACCAGCGCGCCCCTCGAGCTCGCCGCCTCGGCCTCCAGCGAGAGCGGCCCGAGCGTGGCGCCGAGCCCGCCCGCGACGAGGCGGTAGCCGCCCTCTCCCGTGCCATCGATGACGTGCGCGCGAGCCGTGACGCTCCGCGCTGCGTCCCCGAGCCGGACCGCGCCGCCACCACCGGCGAACGCGCGATCGTCAGGCGCGAGGAGATCCCGCTCGAGCGCGTCGACGACGAGGACGTGCCGCGCGGCGGCGCCGGGCCGCAGCCCGCCCGGCGCGACGCCGCCGCCGAGCAGGGCCGGCGGGCGCAGCAGGAGGAGCCGACCGCTCGGCGCGTCCAATTCGTAGTCGTCGCCTCCGAGCCGGCGCCGGTCGAGGACGAGACCGGTGAAGGGATCCCGCCGCTCGAGCACGACGCGCTCGCTGCCGGGGACGATCGCGCCCGAGCCAAGGAAGAAGAGCGAGCCGCCCGTCGCCGCGAGCTCCTCATGGATCGGCCGGACGCCCTCGAGCGCCGGCGCCGCGAAGCCCGACAGCGCGCCGTCCAGCGCGCCGCTCGCCCCGTGCAGCTCTGCGGAGGCGCCGAACAGCGGACGCTCGAAGCGCCCGACCGCGGCGCCGTACGAGGGCGCGATCGTGCCGACCTGCAGCGCGCCCTGCTCGTGCGCGAGCTTCAGGTCGGTCACCGTGTACGCGGGTATCTT
>CAYHCR010000770.1:0-2767 GCA_964354895.1 uncultured Myxococcales bacterium
CCGGGCGACGCTGCAGGAGCTCGGGGTCGGGCTCCCGGGGGAGCTGGCCGGCGGCGCGGTGCAGGGGGGATAGCCCCGGCGAGCGCCGGCCTCGTTCGACGAAGCCGGCCACCGAAGATGTTTGCCGCTCTACGGCCGCGTCCAGCGCAGCGTGACGTCGCCGACGACCGGCGCCTCGCCCGCGTCGTTCGGCCGAAGCACGAACTCGATCGCCAGATAACGCCCGCTCGTCGCGCCCGGGCAGGTCGTCAGGTCGAGCGCTCCCCCCGCATACGGCCCACACACCCGCGCCGTGCCGTGCAGCCCGAGCTCCGTGTCTGCGAAGCGCGCCCAGAGCTGCACCTCTGCGCCGGGCGGAACCCGCTCGCTCCACGACAAGCTGCGCCACTGCACATCGGCGGCACCGCCGTCCCACGTCTGGCTCCACCGGCCCTGCCGGCCCATGAACGAGCGCAGCTGCGTCCCGGTCATGTCGGAGTAGGTGTAGAGGTGCTGGCCCGCGTCGACCTCGAAGGGATCGAAGTGCTGCGTCACCGGGTCGAACCGGAAGGCCCAGCCGCCCGACTGCGCGATGATCCAGATCTTCCCCGCGCCGTCCTCCGCGACGCCCTTGGGCGAATTGCCGAAGCCCGCCGGCAGCGGAAAGCGCTGCGCCTGCATCGTCACCGGATCGAGCCGGACGAGCGCCTCGCCCCCCTGGTCGGAGCCCCAGACCACGCCGTCGCGGCCGACGGCCGGGGTGATCCCGAGGGCGGGCGAGCGCAGCTCGTAGAGCGCCGGATCGACGTACGGCCCCGTCGCCGAGACCCGGTGGAGGCCGACGTCGGCGCCACCGAACCAGACGTTCCGATCGGCGTCGATCGCGATGCCGTAGCGGTCGGAGTGCGCGACGATCTCCACCGCCAGCGTGTTCGTGTCGACGCGCGCGGTCGGGCGCGAGTCGGTCCAGAGGATCCCGCGGTCGTCGATCGCGAGCCCGTAGACGGGGACGCCGACGTGGAGACCCAGCTCCGCGGGATCGTTCGGCGCGAGATCGAAGATCCGGCACGCGGGCAGCCCCTCGAACGTCCCGTCCAGCTGCGTCCCGCTGACCTTGTAGACGCGATTCGTCTCGTACGTCCCGATCCAGACGTCGCCGCTCACGTCGATCGCGACGCCGCGCACGAGCCCCGGGATCGGCGCCACGCAGACGACCGCGCCATCGACGTCGAGGTGGACGGCGTTGCTGAAGCGGGGATCGTCCGTATGCTCGAAGCCGCGGTTGCCGACCCAGACGCCGCCGTCGCAGCCCATCGCCGTGCGGCTCGGCGAGCCGCCGCGGCTGTCGACCTGCCAGATCTTCTGCCCCGTGCGCGTGTCGAGCTTCGCGACCTGCCCGAGCCCGTCGAGCGACAGGAAGATCGCCGTCGTCGACGTGCAGTCGTGCTTGTCCGCGTCGATCGTAAAGGCGTCCGGGTCATTCGCGTCGGGCTTCACGCGGTCACACGTCCGGCCCTGCCCGGGCAGGCACGGCGCCGGCGCGCGGAAGCGCTCCGCAAAGCACGCCTCGCCGCAGCGGCCGCACGCGCTCGATACACCCTCGTCCGCGAGGCCGTCGCAGTCGTCGTCGATCCCGTTGCAGACTTCCTCGCCCGCCGCGACGCAGCAGGCGTCGTCCTCGCCGGCGTCCGTACCGCCGCGCCCGTCGCAGTCCGAATCAAGCCCGTCGCCGCAGCGCTCCGGCGTCGGCCGCTGCTCGTCCACGCAAGCGCCCCAGACGCCGCCCGTGTTCGGCTGCACGCCGTCCCGGCACGCCCCGATCCCGCGCGTGCCGAGCGGGCCGCCGTAGCAGGGCTGGCTCGGCGCGTCGGCCGCGCAGCCCTCGTCCACGAAGCCGTCGCAGTCCTCGTCGAGCCCGGTCCCGCAGCGCTCCGTCGCTCCAGGCGCACACCTTCCCAGGTCGGAGCAGCGCTGGCCCGTGACGCCGTCCACCTCGTCCACGAGGCCGTCGCAGTCGTCGTCCACGCCGTCGCCGCAGCGCTCGGTCGCCGGCCGGACTTCCCCGACACACGAAGTCCAGTCCCGCACGCCCGTCGTCGGATCGAGCGAGCAGTCCGCGCGGCCGCCATGGCACGCCCCGACGCCCAGCGTCGCGGGCGGGCCGGAATAACAGGGCTGCTGCTCGCGATCACCGCAGTCGCGCCAGGCGCAGGGTGTCGCGAAGCCGCAGCCGTCCGACGCCACGGGAGGAGCGCCCTCGACCACGAGGCCGCAGCGAAGCTCCACGCCGACCGCGTCGCGCACGCAGCTCGTCCCGGGATCGCCGTCGAGATCGACGCAGGCGCGGGTCGCGCACGGCGGCAGCCCCGGGTGCTCCACGCAGAGGGTCGACCACAGGACGGGGCGCGCCACGAGCCCGACGCCGTCCGGATCGCGCACGCAGCAGGCGAGGGACGGGGGGACCGGCCGCTCCGGATCGACGCCTTCGCAGTGGACGCCGCAGAGCTCTCCGGGGTCGACGAGCCCGTCGCAGTCGTCGTCCAGACCGTTCCCGCACTGCTCGTCGGGCAGCGGGCCGCAGCCGCCGCACGCGTTGGTCAGGCCGCCGTCGACGACGCCGTCGCAGTCCTGATCGAGGCCGTCGCAGGCCGGGCCGTCGGCCGCGGGCACGACCGCGCCCTCGCAGTCCGACCACGTCCCGTCGTCGCACACCTGCACGCCATCCCGGCACACGCCGACGTCGCGGGTGGGCGCGTCGGCGCCGAACGGAGCACAGCGCCGCCGATCT
>CAYHCR010000771.1:0-2756 GCA_964354895.1 uncultured Myxococcales bacterium
TGCGACGCCGAGGTCGCGCGCCACGCGATCCGCTGGGTCGCTCCTCGCGGCTGGGTTGGCGTCGTGGGCAAGGAGCTCGCGGAGCAGCCGCTCACCGCGCCCGTCGTCGTCGGCTGCATGCCGAACATCGTCGCGAACCGGATCGGCCACCAGCTCGGCTGGCTCGGCCCCAGCTTCACGGTCTCCGCCGAGGAGCTCTCCGGGAACGTCGCATTGCAGCTTGGCCTGCGGGCCCTGCGGACGCGCGAGACGGACGCGGCCGTGATCGGCGCAGTCGACATCGCGGACGAGCCCGTCCAGCGCTTTGCCGCAGCTGCGCTGCTGCCAGCCGCTCGTCATGTCCAGTCGGACGCCGCAGTCCTGCTCGTGCTCAAGCGGCTCGAGGACGCGCAGGCCGCGGGCGATCCCGTGCTGGCGCTGATCGACGACGCCGACGCCGTCGCGCCCGGCCTCACGCTGGCGCTGAACGAGGCCGACGCAGGCCTGACGCCGCGCTTCGGGCACGCGCACGCCGCGAGCGGCCTGCTCCACGTCGCCGCCGCCGTGCAGGCCTGCGCCACGCGCGCGCTGCCCACGAAGCTGGGCGCGATGCCGTGGCTGCCGGACGCCGAGCGCCGCGACGCCGCCGTCGAGATCGCCGCGTTCGCCGGCGAGCGCCTCTCCGCAAAGCTGTCTACGCAGGCTGGCAGCCGCCCGAAGGCGCTGCTCCCCGTCGATCCGCCGGTCCTCGCGGTCTTCGCGGCGGGCGATCTCGCGGGCCTCATCGACGCCGCCGGGCGGCGGGCGCAGTCCCACGTCGGCGCGCTCCGGCTCGCCATCGTCGGCGAGGGGCGCGCGGACTTCGAGCAGCGCGTCGATCGCGCGATCACGCTGCTGCGCACGGCGAAGGCGCCGTTCCGCGCGGGCACGCTCGACACCGGCATCCACTTCGGCGCCGGCAGCCTCGCGGGCGAGCTGGCCTTCGTCTTCACGGGCGCTGCCGGCGCCTATCCGCAGATGGGCCGCGAGCTCGCGCTGGCGTTCCCGGAGCTCGTCGATCGCTTCGCCGCTCGCGCCCACTCCGTGCGCGCCGCCGCCGGCTGGGTCTACGCCGAGGAGCCGGATCGCAGGAGCACGGAGCTCGAGAAGCTCTGGGGCGCCTCGTACCTGAGCCAGCTCCACGCCGAGTACACGCGCCACCTGCTCGGCCTCTCGCCGACCGCTGCCATCGGCTACTGCTCGGGCGAGACCAACTCGCTCTTCGCGCTCGATGTCTGGAGCGATCTCGACGGCTTCCGTCGCGACATCGACGCCTCGCGCGTCTACGAGCAGCACCTCTGCGGCGAGCTCTCCTGCCTGCGGACCGCCTGGAAGCTCGAGAGCGGCACGAAGGCGGAGTGGTCGACGTGGCGGGTGCGCGCGCCCGTCGCCGACGTGCGCGCGGCCGCGGCGCGGGAGGCCCGCGTCCGGGTGGTGATCACGAACACGCCGAACGACGTGGTGATCGCGGGCGATCCGCAGGGCTGCGCGCGGGTCGGCGCGACCTTCGGGCCACGCGCGGCCCGTACGCCCGGCTACGACTTCATCATGCATTGCGACGAGGCGAAGCAGTATGAGAGCCGCTGGCGCGCGCTGCACACGCGCCCGTCGAAGACGCCCGCAAACCTGCGCTTCTACACGCACGCGACGATCTCGCACTACCAGCCCTCGATGCAGGCGTGCGCCGACGCGCTGACCGGCCAGGCGATGAACCCCGTGAATTTCCCGGCGCTCGTGCTGCGCGCCTGGGAGGACGGGGTGCGCGTCTTCGTGGAGCACGGGCCGCACGCCGGCTGCACGAAGTGGATCGACGAGATCCTCGGCGAGCGGCCGCACCTCGCCGTCGCCCTCGACCGCTTCGGCCAGTCGTCGCTGCTGCAGGTCCTCGACTCGACCGCGCGTCTGTTTGCTGCAGGAGTTCCCGTTCAGCTCGCCGAGGTGCAGGCCCGCCTCGCGAAGGAGGCAGCGCCCGTGCCGAAGCCGGGGCTGCGACTCACCGTGCCCGTCCATCCTGCCCAGATCGCCCCCGCTCCGACCTCCGCCCCCGCCGAAGAGGGCCAGTATCTCGCGCCGCCGCCTACGCTCGCGCCCGTGAGTCAGCTCGCGCCCGTGGGTCAGCTCGCGCCCGTCGCGCCGGCGATCCACGTCTCGCCGCCGCCGGCCCCTCGCCCCGTCGTCGCCAGCGCGCCGCCCGCGCCGCTGCCCGTCGCGCCCGCGCCGCTGCCCGTCCAGCCTGCACCGCTGCCCGTCCGGCCTGCACCGCTGCCCGTCGCCGCCGACCCGCAGTTCTTCACGCCCGCGCCGCAGCCCTACACGCCCCTCGCCGCGCCGCAGGGCCTCGTCGATCGCATCGCGCTCGGCAACGCCCGCGTCGCCGACCTCCATCGGGCCTTCCTGCAGCAGCAGTTCGCGCTCCAGCAGCGCTTCGTGCAGCAGACGATGGCGCCGATCGCTGCCTGGGCCCGCGCCGGCGCGCCCTCGACGCCCGCCCCCTTCGCCCCGCCGCCGCCGCAGGTCTTCCTCCCGCCGGCGCCGCCTGCAATGCTTGCAGCGCCGTCGCCGTCGCCGTCGCTGACGCCGCCGCCGCCGCCGCCGCCGCCGCCGCCGCCGCCGCTGCCGCCGCCGCCGCCGCCGCCCCCGCCGCCGCCGCCGCCGCCGCCGCCGCCGCCCACGCCGTCGCCGCCCCCGCCGCCGCCCCCGCCCCCCCCCCCGCCCCCCGCCGCCGCCCCCCGCCGCCC
>CAYHCR010000772.1:0-2749 GCA_964354895.1 uncultured Myxococcales bacterium
GAGGTCACGAGCAGCAGCAGGGCGAACAACGGCAGCGTCTTCATCAGGGGACTCCAGCAGCGGGGATCCGCGGACCGTAGTCCCGCGCCCGGCGCCTGCCAACCGCCCCGCGACGCCGCGCGTCCCCCCGCGCTAGCCTCCTCGGCCTCTCTCCCTGGAGCGCCCCGTGATCGGCCTGAAGGAAATCGAGGAGGCGCGCGCGCGCATCTCCGTGACGCTGCGCCCCACCCCGTGCGTCAAGAGCGAGCCGCTCAGCCAGCTCTGCGGCGCGACGGTCTGGCTGAAGATGGAGAACCTGCAGCGCACCGGCTCCTTCAAGGACCGCGGCGCGCTCAATAAACTTCTGCAGCTCACGGCCGAAGAGCGGGCGCGCGGCGTCATCGGCGCCTCGGCCGGCAACCATGCGCAGGGCGTCGCCTGGCACGCGGGCCGCCTCGGGATCCCCGCGACGATCGTCATGCCGGTCCGCACGCCGCTCGTGAAGGTCGTCAACACCCGCAACTTCGGCGCGACGGTCGTGCAGTATGGCAACAACCTCGAGGAGAGTTTCCTGGAGGCGCGGCGGATCCAGCAGGAGCAGAACCTCGTCTTCGTCCACCCGTTCGACGACGAGGCGATCGTCGCGGGGCAGGGCACCATCGGCCTCGAGCTCGTCGAGCAGGTCCCGACGATGGACTTCGTGATCTGCCCGATCGGCGGCGGCGGGCTGATCGCGGGCATGGCGGCGGCGCTGAAAGAGATCAACCCGCGCGTGCGGATCATCGGGGTGCAGACCGCCGCGCTGCCCTCCATGAAGAAGAGCCTCGAGGCGGGCGAGCCGCTCTCGCTCACGCCCGCGAACACGATCGCCGACGGCATCGCCGTGAAGCGGCCGGGCGCGATGAACCTCGCCTACGTCCAGAAGTTCGTCGACGAGGTCGTCACGGTCGACGAGGAGGAGATCGCGAGCGCCATCCTGCTGCTGCTCGAGCGGGAGAAGGCCGTGGTCGAGGGCGCGGGCGCGGCGTCGCTGGCCGCGCTGCTGCACGGCAAGATCCCCGCCGCCGCCGGCCGCCGCGTCGTGCTGGTTCTCTCCGGCGGAAACATCGACGTGAACCTGATCTCACGCATCATCGAGCGCGGCCTCGTGAAGGACGGCCGGCTCGTGCGGCTGCTCGTCTCGATCCAGGATCGGCCCGGCTCGCTCGCGCGGGTGCTGACGCTGCTCGGCGAACAGGGCGCGAACGTGGTCGATCTCTGGCACGAGCGCGCCTTCGGCTCGGTGGGCCTCGGCGAGACGCAGATCGAGGTGACGCTGGAGACCCGCGGCCGCGAGCACGTCACGCAGCTGATCGCGGCGCTCGAGGAGCAGGGCTACGCGGCGCAGAACCGGGCGCCGACGGCGATGAGGCCGTAGACCCGGACGGGCGCGGTCAGTACCCCGGCGGCGCGAAGTGCGAGCCGAGCGCCCAGATCGTCGAGAGCGCGAGCACGAGCGTGACGACCGCGAGGATCATCAACTTGGGCGCGGTCCACGCGTCGTCCGAGGCGCGCTCCTTGTCGTTCAGATCGATGTCGGTCATGGCGGGCTCCAGGGCGCGCGGCGCGCCGCAAAATCGCTCGGAACGTGGCACGGGCGGCCGCGCACGGTCAACGGAATCCGGGTGCGGCAGGCTGCCGCGGCGCGCGCTATATCCACGGAAACCCCCAACGGGAGCCCCGCATGCCTGCCCTCGATCCCGCCGTCCTCCGCCAGCTCTTCCTCGACGCCCGCACGCACAACGGCTGGCTCGACGGCGCCGTCTCGGATGAGACGCTGCAGGAGCTCTGGGCGCTCGCCCGCATGGGGCCGACCGCCGCGAACCTCGCGCCCGGCCGGCTCGTGTTCGTGAAGAGCGCCGCGGCCAAGGAGAAGCTCAAGCCCGCGCTCGCGCCCGGCAACGTGGAGAAGACGATGAAGGCGCCGGTCACGGCGATCGTCGCGTTCGACACCAGCTTCCACGAGCACGCGCCGGTGCTGGCGCCGCAGCGCGACTGGAAGGCGACGGTCGCTTCGATGCCGGCCGAGGCGCGCGAGGCGATGGCCGCGATGAACGGCACGCTGCAGGGCGCCTACGTGATCCTCGCGGCGCGCGCGCTCGGGCTCGATTGCGGGCCGATGGGCGGCTTCGACAAGGCGAAGGTCGACGCGGCCTTCTTCGCCGGCACGACGTGGCGCTCGAATTTCCTGCTGAACCTGGGCCACGGCGACCCGACCGCGCTCTACCCGCGCCAGGCCCGGCTCACGTTCGAGCAGGCGGCGCGGATCGAGTAGCCGCGCCGGCCGGGGCGCCTACCGCTTCCCGTACGGCTTCTTGGCCGGGCGGTACGGCTTCTTGCCGGGGGGCGGCCGCGGCGCAGCGCCCATCGGCGGCAGCCGCGTCTGCTCGGGCGGTCGGCCGTCGTCGGTGACGACGCCGGTGCGATAGGGCCGGGGCGCGTGGTCGTCGCGCGGCGCCGGGCGGAAAGGCTTGCCGGCCGCGGCGGGGCGGAAAGGCTTGCCGGCCGCGGTGGGGCGGAAGGGCTTGCCGGCCGGGGCGGGGCGATCGTCGTCGCGCGGGGCGGCGCGGAACGTCTTGGCGGCCGGGGCGGCGCGGAACGTCTTGCCGGCCGGCGCGGGCCGGTCATCGTCGCGCGGAGCGGGCCGGAACGTCTTGCCGGCCGGAGCGGGGCGGAAAGGCTTGCCAGTAGGGGCAGGCCGGTCGTCATCGCGCGGCGCGGGCCGGAACGT
>CAYHCR010000773.1:0-2748 GCA_964354895.1 uncultured Myxococcales bacterium
GGACGGTGCAGTACGACGTCGGGGGCACCTTCACGCTCGGCCAGGTCGGCGGCGATCCGATGAACGGCTTCGCGCCGCCCGAGGTCTACGCGTGCGGCTGGCCCCGCGCGAACCCGCCGCCGTACGAGGGCGATTACTCCGCCGCCGACGGCCTCATCCTGCCGGACGCACTGCTGTATGACCGCTGCAGCGAGGTCGTGCGACTCCACGACTTCAAGGGCAAGTATCTCGTCGTCGACATGTCGGCGCAGGACTGTCCGCCCTGTCAGGCGATGGCCGCGATGGAGAACGCCTTCATCGAGCGGCTCGCGGCGGACGGCCTCGAGGTCGAGGTCATCACGCTGATGGCGCCGTCGCTGGATGATCCGCTCGGTCAGACCACGCCGGCGATGCTGACGACGTGGACCGCCCGCTACGAGCTCACGGCGCCGGTCCTCGCGGATCGCGGACTCGGCCTCGCGATGTTCGACCCGCTCTTCGGCGAGGCGACCGGCTACCCGTCGATGGTCGTCGTCGATCCGGAGCTCCACATCCTGATGGGCATGAGCGGCTTCGATGAGTACGTCGGACCGGAGGCCGCGATCCGCGCCCACGCGGCGCCCTGACGAAGAGCCCGGTCGCGGGCAGGCCGTGTCCTCCCGTGACACCCGATGTCAGACCGCCCGGCGATGCTCCTCTCGTCCGCTGCGAGGAGCCAACGTCATGCCCCGACATCCGTTCAAATACCCGCACGCCACCGCCGGCTTCGCGCGAGAGGGCCCGTTCGACGATGCCGTCGCGGACTACGGCCACAACCTGCTGGCCTGCACGGAGCTGCGCCGGCTCGGCGCCGCGGTCCTCCCGCGCCTCGCGGCGGTCGAGCTGGTGCTCTCGATCGCCCGGGCCTCGGCCTCGCCCCGGCCTCGGCCTGCGCAGCGCGACGCGGAGCTCACGCCCACCAGCCTGCAGCGGAACCTGCGCGCCTACCTGAAGCGCGCAGGGCCCGTCGCGCGCCCACCGCGTGCACCGGGCGGGCCGGTCGCGGAGAACCTCCGCCTGCTCTGCGAGCTCGTCGGCCTCGACGACGACCAGCGCCCGGTCCTGCAGTTCCTCCTCGCGCTGCACTCGAGCCGCGATCTGAAGGACTTCACCGCCGCCTTCGGTGAGCTGACCGCGCCGGGCGCCGCGACCCTGATCGCGGCCGCGACGGGGGAGTCCGAGGCGCGCGTCGTGCGGGCGCTCGCGCGCGGGAGTCGGCTCGTCGGCAGCGGGCTCGTCGCGGTCGACGAGGACGACCTCTACGAGCTCTCGATGAAGCTGACGCTCAAGGCCGGCGTGCTCGACGCGCTGCTCACGCCGGGGCTCGATCGCGAGCGACTGCTCTCGCGCTTCCTGCCCGAGGCGCCGCCCTCGTCGCTCACCGCCGCGGATCTCACGGAGCTCGCGGGCCCCGTCCGGATCGCGCGCGAGCTGCTCGCGGGCGCGCTGCGGGAGCGTCGGCGCGGCGTGAACGTCCTGCTCTACGGCGAGACGGGCACGGGAAAGACGGCGCTCGCGCGGCTGCTCGCGCAGGAGATCGGCGCGAAGCTGTACGTCGCGGGGCAGGCCGACGAGGACGGCGAGTCGGCCAATCCCCACGAGCGGCTCTCTTCGCTCGCGCTCGGGCAGCGGCTCGTCGGGCAGGGGAGCGCGGTGCTGCTCTTCGACGAGCTCGAGGATCTCTTCTTTCGAGAGCGGGGCTCCGGCGGCGGGCGGCCGCGCAGCGTCGCGGCGATGTCCAAGCAGTGGTTCAACGAGCTGCTGGAGAACAACCCGATCCCGACGCTCTGGATCACCAATGACGCCTCCGGCATCGATCCCGCGTTCCTTCGGCGCTTCGCCTTCGCGATCGAGTTTCGACCGCTCGGGGCGCGCCAGCGGGCCCGGGTGCTCGCGCGGCACCTTGGCGAGGAGGGCGCGCTCGCGCCCGGTGAGCTCGAGCTGATCGCGGCCCGCTACGAGGTCAGCGCCGCCCAGCTCGGCACCGCCGTCTCCTCCGCGCGCCTGCTCGCGCCCGACGGGCGGCCCGATCGCGCCACGCTCGAGAGCCTGCTCGCGCCCGTGGAGAAGGTCGTCTCCGGCGTCGACCCGCTGCGGCGGCCGCAGTTTGACCCGGCCACGTTCCGCCTCGACGCGCTGCACGCCTCCGAGGATCTCTCCGCGCTCGCCGAGCGCCTGCAGGGCTGGCAGCCGGGGCGCGGACCGGGCGTCTCGATCTGTCTGTACGGTCCGCCCGGGACCGGGAAGTCGGAGTACGTGAAGTATCTGGCGCATCGGCTCGGCCGGCCGATCGTCGTGCGCCGCGCCTCGGATCTGCTCGGCGCCTTCGTCGGCGAGACGGAGGCGCGGATCGCGGAGTCCTTCCGGCGCGCGGAGGACGACGACGCGGTCCTGCTCTTCGACGAGGTCGATTCGTTCCTGCGGGATCGCCGGACGGCCGAGCGCTCGTGGGAGGTCACGCACGTCAATGAGTTCCTCCAGCAGCTCGAGGCGTTCCGCGGGCTCGTCGCCTGCACCACGAACCTCTGGGGCAGCGGCGGCGCGGCCGGCTCCGGCGGCCACAAGGGCGGACAATGGACGCAGGGCATCGGCTGCGCCGCCGGCAACGGCATCGCGAGCGGACCGGGCGCCGGCCAGGAAGGCGCGTGCGGCGGCGGCGGCGGCAAGGGCTCGGAGGGCGCGTCCGGCGGCGGCGGCGGCGGTGGTGGCGGCGGCTTCGGCGGCGCGGGC
>CAYHCR010000774.1:0-2744 GCA_964354895.1 uncultured Myxococcales bacterium
CAGGTGGATGTACTGCCAGACGTCGAGTTCGGTCCAGTTGGAGAGCGGAAACACGCGGATGCTCTCCCCCTTCCTGACCTTCGTGTTGTAGAGGTTCCAGAGTTCGGGCCGCTGGTTCTTCGGGTCCCAGCGGTGGAACTCGTCGCGGAAGGAGAACACCCGCTCCTTGGCGCGGGATTTTTCCTCGTCCCGGCGAGCCCCGCCGAAGGCGGCGTCGAACCGGTGCTTGTCGAGGGCCTGCCGCAGGGCCTGCGTCTTCATCACGTCGGTGTGGACCTTGCTGCCGTGCGTGATCGGGTTGATCCCCTGGGCCCTTCCCTCCTCGTTGACATGGACGATGAGCTTGAAGCCGAGCTCCTTGGCGACGTACTCGTCGCGGAACGAGATCATCTCGCGAAACTTCCACGTCGTGTCGACGTGCAGCAGCGGGAAGGGCACCGGCCCCGGATGAAACGCCTTGCGCGCGAGGTGGAGCAGGACCTGCGAGTCCTTGCCGATGCTGTAGAGCATCACCGGGTTCTTCAGCTCTGCGACCGCCTCGCGCAGGATCCCGATGCTCTCCGCCTCGAGCACGTCGAGGTGGTGCAGCGGCGCTGCGACCTGGGGCACGGCGCTCATTCGACCTCTCCCGATACCTGCGATGCGGCACAATCCAGCAGCGCCGCGCGCAGCGAGACGACCTCGCCGATCACGACGAGCGCGGGCGAGCCGACGCGCGCCGACGCGGCGAGCGCGGGCAGTTCGAGGAGCGTGCCCTCGAGGACGCGCTCGCCGTCGAGCGAGCCGCCCTCGATGATCGCGGCGGGCGTCGACGGCGCCCGTCCGGCGGCGATCAGCGCCTGCACGAGCGGCGCAAGTCGACGGACGGCCATGTAGAGCACGAGCGTGTCGCCGCCGAGCGTCGAGACGTCGGTCGCGCCCCCGGCGCTCGTGCCCGTCGCGAAGGTGACGCTGCGGGCGAGCCCGCGGTGCGTGACAGGAATGTGTGCCAAGGCGCAGGCCGCGATGCCGGCCGTCAGCCCGGGCACGACCTCCCAGGGCACGCCGGCGCGCTGGAGCGCGAGCGCCTCCTCGCCGCCCCGGCCGAACACGAAGGGATCGCCGCCCTTGAGCCGGACGACGCGGCGCCCGCGGCGCGCCTCGAGGATCAGCCGCGCGATGATCTCGGCCTGCTCCGCCGACGCAGGATCTCCGCCCGTCTTTCCGACCGCGACCCGGACGGCGTCGGTCGGCGCGAGCGCCAGCACCGCCGGATGCACGAGGCGATCAGTCACGACGACCTCGACCGCCTCGAGCCGCCGGACCGCGCGCAACGTGAGCAGCTCCGGATCGCCGGGACCTGCGCCGACCAGCGAGACGAGGCCGGTGGCGAAGCGGCCCGGGACGAGGCGGGGCGCGCTCACGCGGGACCGGAGGGACGCAGCGCGAGCGCTGCCCGCAGCCGGACGAAGGCCGCTTTTCGCTCGCCGCGGAGCAGCGCGTCGCCCACCTCGCCGTCGATCACGCCGCGGACGAAGGCCATGCGCGCGCTCCCCGCCGGCAGCCGGCGACGCAGGTGTGTCACCAGCCGCAGCAGCTCGACGTGGCGCGGCGGGAGCGCGGCGAGCAGGAGCGTGCGCAGCCGCCGCGCGACGGAGGGCGCGTGGCCCGCGGTCGAGACGGCGATCGTGACGACGCCGCGCCGCCCGACCGCAGGCAGCGTGAAGTCACACAGGTCGGGCAGGTCTGCGGCGTTGACGAGCCAGCCGCGCGCCCGGGCGAGCGCCGCGATGCGCGAGGAGCTCGCGACGTCGTCGAGCGCGAGGAACAGGAGGCCCGTCCCCTCCAGATCTCCCGCCTCGATCGCGCGTCGCCGCACCTTGATCCCGCCGAGCGCCTCGAGCTCCGCGACCAGGACGGGCGCGAAGACAGTGACGAGCGCGCCGGCCTCGAGGAGCCCTGCGACGCGGCCCGCGGCGACCGGCCCGCCGCCGGCGACGAGCACGGGGCGGCCCGCGAGGCGCAGGCAGATCGGGTAGTCGCGCGCGGCGGCGCGATCAGCGGGCGACATGCAGCCCGCACTCACGCGCGCCGTCCTGCTCCCACCACCAGCGACCGGCGCGCGCCGACTCCCACGGCCGCACCGCGCGCGTGCAGGGCGCGCAGCCGATCGACGGCTGGCCCAGATCGTGGAGCCGGTTGTACGGGAGCTGGTGCTCGTGCACGTACGCCCAGACGCGGGCGCTCGACCAGGCGGCGAGCGGGTTGAACTTCCAGAGCCCGTGACCCTCGTCCCACGCGACCGTCGCGACGTCGGCGCGGCTCTCCGCCTGCTCGCGCCGCAGCCCCGTCAGCCACGCCGTCGCCCCCTGCAGCGCGCGGCCGAGCGGCTCGACCTTGCGGAGCGTGCAGCAGCGCCGGCGCTCCTCCACGCTCTCGCGGAACGAGAACGGCCCGCGCTCGGAGACGAGCCGCTCGACCGCGGCGCCCTCCGGCAGCCAGGTCTGGATCACGATCCCGAGGCGGAGCCGCAGCGCCTCCATCACGTCGAAGGTCTCGGGCGGGAGCCGACCGGTGTCGATCGTGAAGATCCGGGCCGAGGGCGCGTGCGCCTGCGCGAGGTGGAGCAGCACCACGTCCTCGACGCCGAAGCTCGTGGCGAGCGCCGCGGTCGCGCCGAAGCGGGCCTCGACCTCGCGCAGGAGCGCGGCGGCGTCGCCCTCGTCCGCCATCACGGACGTAACCCGTTCGGTCAGCTCGCTTCG
>CAYHCR010000775.1:0-1063 GCA_964354895.1 uncultured Myxococcales bacterium
CCGTACTCGGCCGACGAACACGCGCGCGGCTTCGGCGTCTCGAGCGTCGGGCAGTAGGCGAGCGCGCAGCCGAGCAGCAGCCGCTTCGAGCGCTCCTCCGGCGGCGCGGCGGCCGCCTCCTGCAGCGCCTGCCGGCACGCGGGATTCACGTAGACAGGCCCACACGCCTCGACCCAGTCCGCGAAGCCCTCCCCGACCGGCGAGCCCGTCTGGAGATATGCCACGCAGCGGTTCACCGCGCCCGTCGGGGCGCCGCCGCAGCCTGCCAGCGAGAGGACCAGCACACCTGCACGCAGCCGTCTCATCATCTCTCCCAACCGTCCGGCGTGAGGCGCGCCTGGATCGCCTCGGCGCGCTCGGTCCCGTAGCCGCCGACGCCGAGCGCGTCGAGCGCGGCGAGCTTCGACCAGACCTCTTCGTCCAGGTAGGCCGCCGCTTCGGCCGGCTCCATCGCGTTCTCGGCGGCATACATCGCGACGTCGAATTGGAAGACATCGACGTAGAGCCGCACGCCGCTGCCCTCGAGCGCGGCGACGGCCTCCGCGGCGTAGCCCGAGTCGCCGTGCAGCCAGCGCAGCCCGGCGGGCGCCTCGGGCGAGCCGAGCAGCGTTGCGGCCTCCTGCGCGGAGCCCACGCGCGGCATGACCTGCGCGCCGGGCACGAGCGCCTGGAAGACGGCGAGGTTCTGCAGCGAGCCGTCGAAGAACAGGATCCGCTCGGCGACGCCGGCCTCGTTCACGAGCCGCGCGATCACGTCGACCTCGCCCGACTTGAAGTCGAGCATGAGGACGGCGTCGGAGGGCTCCTGCAGCACTTCACGCAGCGTGGGCACGTGGCAGGCGGCAAGGTCCGGCTCCGCCACGTCACACAGCTCGTGGCGGACGCGCAGCGTGGCGATCTCGGCGGCGGTGAGCTGGTCGATCTCCGTGCGGCCGGGGAAGCGCGCGGCGGCGTCGGTCGTGCGCTCCGCGCCGGAGTCGTGCATGAGCACGACCTCACCGTCGGCGGTCTGGCGCGGATCGAGCTCGAGGATCGGGACGCGCCGCGCGGTGCAGTCACGCAC
>CAYHCR010000775.1:1073-2742 GCA_964354895.1 uncultured Myxococcales bacterium
GTCGGCGAGGCAGGCGGCTGGGCTGGGCGGAAGTTCCGCACCAGAGCCACCTGTGCCGCCCGCACCGCCTGTGCCGTCGGCGGCGGCGTCGGCCGGAGCTTGCGCGTCGCAGGCGAGGAGCGGCAGCAGCAGGAGCGTGGGGAGCAGTCGCATGGACGAACGATGCCTACGCCGCCCGCCTGCGCGCAACGCTGGGACCTGCCTCGGCGACGAAGACCGCGAGCACCACGAGCGCGCCACCGACCGCGTCCCACGGCCCGAGCGCCTCCCCGCGCCACGCCCACGCGAAGAGCGCCGCCGCGACGGGCTCGAGCGCGTAGATGAGCGCGGCCCGCTCCGAGCTCGTCGTGCGCTGCGCCCAGTTCTGCAGCACGAACGCGGCGGCCGTCATGCCGAGCCCCGTGAAGAGCACCGCGGCGGCGAGCGCCGGGGTGGCGGCGAGGGCGGCGGGCTCGAACGGCACGAGCAGCAATCCCCCGAGGGCGACGGCGAAGATCTGCACGAAGGTCAGGGGCACGAGCGGGTGGCGGGGCGAGAGCCGGCTCGTGAGCACGACCTGGAACGCAAAGCTGACCGCGCAGCCCAGCGTGAGCAGATCGCCGAAGAGCACGTCGGGAGTGAGCGCCTGCGAGAAGGGGCGCGTGAGCAGCGCGAGGCCGACGAGGCTCGTGCCGACGCCGCCCCAGACCCACCCCGAGATCGCGCGGCGAAAGAGCAGCCGCTCGACGAGCGGGACGAGCAGCACGCAGAAGCCGGTGAGGAAGCCCGAGCGCGCGGGCGTCGTGTGGACGAGGCCGTAGGTCTGCAGCGCGAAGCCGCCGAGCATGGTGGCGCCGAGCAGCGCCCCGTCGCGCAGCAGGCGCAGCCCTGCCCGATCGCGCCGGACGATCCAGAACGCGCCGATCGCGAGCGAGGCGACCCCGAAGCGCAGCGCCAGGAAGATCGCCGGCGAGGTGCCGTCGAGCGCGCCCTTCACGACGGAGAACGTCGTGCCCCAGAGGGCCGTCAGCAGCAGGAGGGAGAGCTCGGCCACGGCGGGCTTCTACCCCGCGGGGGCGGCGACGCGGGCACGATCGCGTGCGCCTGCCGCGGCCATCGGGTAGGCAGTCGCGCGGAGGCCGTCCATGCGTCGCTTGCTGCTCCCGCTCCTGCTGCTGACCGCCTGCGCCACGCCCGAGCCCCCTGCGCCCGCGCCGCCGATCGAGGCCGCGCTGCCGCCGTGCGACGGCACGACGCCGCTGATCCCGGGCGTGCCGGGCAGCCCCGGCCACCTGCTGGCGTCCCCGGTCAACCCGAACGGCGCGAGCGAGCTGGCGCACCTGATGCGGACGATGGTCGAGGACTGGAAGGCGACGCGCGACGCGCTCGCGGCCGGCGCGCCCGTCCCGCCGCGCTTCCCCGTCCACCGCCGGATCCGCTGCTCGTGGCCGACCGCCGCGCAGGATCGCAAGGAGCCGTTCGACGCGCTGGCCGCAGCCTACGTCGCGAGCGTCGCGGCGTTCGATGCGGCGCCGACCCGCGCCAGCTACGACACGGTGCTCGCCGCCTGCACCGCTTGCCACAGCGTCTCGTGCCCGGGCCCGATCGAGGTCATCGAGTCGCTCCGGTAGCCGGCTTGGAGGCGCGGGGACGCCGGGGCGGGACCGCGCCCGACTCCGGCCGGGGGCCC
>CAYHCR010000776.1:0-2740 GCA_964354895.1 uncultured Myxococcales bacterium
CTCCACCGCCACGTGATTCAGCGGAACTTCCGCAGACTCGATCTGCTGGACCGCCTCGTGGCGGTGCGGATCGAACGGCTCGCCGAGCGCCGCGAAGCCCTTGATCCCGTACCGGCCGACGGTGTCCTCGAAGAATTTCTTGGTCATCTTGACGCCTTCGGCGAAGGCCTCGACCGTGGCGCCCTTGGCGGCCTGCTCGAGCGCGCGGTCGAAGTTGTCGAGGACCGGCAGCAGGTCCTTGAGGAGCTTCTCGACGCCGAACTTCTGCAGCTCCTCCTTCTCCTTCTGCGCGCGCTTCTTGTAGTTCTCCAGATCCGCGGCGGAGCGGAGCATGCGCTCGTTGGCCTCCTTGAGCCGCTCCATCTGCTTCTGCGAGATCTGCTGGCCGGCGTCGATCAGCGTGCGCGCCTCTTCGAGCTCCGCCTCGAGGCGCCGGACGCGGATCGACGAGCCCGCGTCGTCGCCCTCCGACTCGATCTCGATGGTGCTGCCCTCGACGGGGTCGATCGCGCCCTGTGGGCCCGCGGTCGTCTCTGCCTCGACGCCTCCGGACGAGCGCGCCTCGACGGCCCGCAGCGCGTCCGCGATCGCGTCCGCGCCGATGTCGGCCGTGAGCTTCACCTTCGCTGGATGGCGCTGATCCGACATGGGTCCTCGGCAGTCCGACGCCTTGGGTACGGTGCGACATGGTCGTAGGAAGCCGAGCGAGCCTAGACATGCGACGGCCACGCTCGCAACGAGCGAAGCGAAGGAAGGTGACCCCGCGACGGCCGCCGGCCGGGGGCGCTATCGTCCGGTCGGAGCGGACGCAGGAGCGGGAATTCGGGGGCCTCTTGGCGGTGGGCGAGCTGCTGGCGGTGAGCCTGAACGGCGTCCTCCAGCCCGATCCCGCGCGGGCCGTCGTGCCGGTCACCGACCGCGGGCTGCTCCTCGGCGACGCGGTCTTCGAGACGCTGCGATCCTGGCGCGGGCGGCTGCCCTTTCTCCCGCAGCACCTGCGACGGCTTCGGGCGTCGGCCGACGCGTTGTCCCTGCAGCTGCCGCCGGACGAGCAGCTCGCGCAGGAGCTCGGGGCGCTGCTCGCGGGCGCGGGCGGCGGCGACGTCCGGCTGCGACTGCAGGTGACGCGGGGGGACGGACCAGCCGGGCTCGACCCGGGCCCGGGCGGGACCGAGCGACGGATCGGGCTGGCCTCGGCGCTCTCTCCTCCACCGACGCCGCGGCTGGCGGCCCTCGTGGCGGCGGGCCGGCCGGCCACGCTGCGCCCGTCGCCGACGATCAAAACGAGCAGCTATGCGCCCTCCATCTCGGCGCTCCTCGCGGCGCGCGCGGCGGGCGCAGAGGAGGCGCTGCGCGTGGACGACGACGGTCGCGTGCTCGACGCGGCCGCCGGGAACCTCTTCGTGGTCCGCGACGGCGCGCTCGTGACGCCGCCCGCCGACGGCCGGCTGCGGGCGGGCGTGACGCGCGAGCTCCTGCTCTCGCTCGCGCCGGCCTGCGGGCTCGTCGTACGCGAAGCGGCGCTGCCGGCGGCAGAGCTGTCCACCTGGCACGAGGCCTTCGTCTGCTCGAGCGCGCGCGGGCTCGCCCCGCTCGCGGCGGTGCTTCACGCGGGTGGCCGGCACGCGCTCCTTGCGCCCGGCCCCGTCACGCAGGCGCTCGGGGTCGCGCTCACCGCGCTCGCGCGAGGGTGACCCGCCGCCGCGTCGCGCTGGCCGGCTCGGTCCCGCGCGCGCCAGGGATGCGCCGGCCCACTTCTTCGGACGCCAGCGAGCCGCGGTGTACGCTCCCGCCCTTGTCTCCCTCGACCGACACCGTACCCGCCCGCGTCGCACGCTTCGTGCTCGTCGAGCCGCTCGCGCGGGGCGGCAGCAGCGCGGTCTTCCGCGTTCGCTTCCGCGGGGCGTCGGGCGTGCTCCACGAGGCCGCGCTCAAGCTCCTGCACGCCGAGCACCGCGGAGATCCTGCGCACGAGGCGCTGCTCGTACACGAAGCGACGCTGGGCGCGCGGCTCTCCCACCCGTCGCTCGTGCTCGGCCGCGAGCTCGTCCGCGACGGCGACACGCTCGCGCTGCTGCTGCCGCTCGTCCGCGGCGTCTCGCTGCGGCGGCTGCAGGAGGCGGCGCGCGCGCGCGGCACGTCGCTCGGCGGGGACTTCGTGGCGCACGCGGGCGCGGAGCTCTGTCTCGGGCTGGCAGCGCTGCACGAGGCGGGGCTCGTCCACGGAGATCTGGCGCCGGGCAACGTGCTCTGCGCCTTCGACGGGCACGTGTTCCTCGCGGATCTGGCGCTCGCGCGCGAGGCGGGCACGACGCCGCCCATCGCCCGCTCCGGCCTCGGCACCGCGCGCTACCTGTCGCCGGAGGTCGCCGCGGGCAACGCTGCCACACCTGCGTCCGACGTCTTCTCGCTCGCGGCGGTGCTGTACGAGGGGCTCGTGGGCGAGGCGCCGCTCGGCGCGCTCGACGGGGCGGAGGCGCTGCTGGCGCTCGCGGCGTGGAGCGACGTCTCCCGTCCGCGGCTCGAAGGTCGCGAGGCGGCGCCGGATCGACTGGCAAAGGTGCTCGACGCGGCGCTGTGCGCGTCGCCCGACGCGCGCCCGACGGCCCGGGCGCTCGGCGCGCAGCTCGAGCTCCTCCGGGGCGCGCGAGGGACCGCGCTCGCGCTCGGCGCCGCCCGCTTCGCGCAGCTGCTGCCGGACGAGGCGCCCGCGCAGCGCGCGCGTCGGGCCGCCGACGAG
>CAYHCR010000777.1:0-2738 GCA_964354895.1 uncultured Myxococcales bacterium
CGCCGCGCCGCCGGAGCCGAGGGCGCGCAGCACGGCCTCGCCCTGCTTCTTCTGCGCGCTCTCTTCGGCCGGCAGGAAGAAATTCTCCTCGCGCTTGTCCTTCGGGCGAACGTAGGTCCGATAGAAGCCGACCACGTGATCCACGCGCACGAGATCGTACAGCTTCGCCGCCGCGCGGCCGCGCTGGTGGCACCACTCGTAGCCCTCCTTCGCGATCGCCTCCCAGCGGTAGACCGGCAGGCCCCAGTCCTGGCCCTCTGCGGAGAACGCGTCGGGCGGCACGCCGACGGTCGCGTCAAACGAGAACTCCCGCTGCCGCTGCCAGACGTCGGCGGAGTCCTCGGCGACGAGGAAGGGCAGGTCACCAGCGAGCTTCACGCCCGCCGACGCGAGCGCGCGCCGCGCCGTCTCCAGCTGCCCGAAGGCGAGCCACTGCAGCCACGTGCGGAAGGCCCGCTCGCCCTCCAGATCCTTCGCCGCCGCCTCGACGACGCCGGGCATGCGGTCGCGCAGCGGCTTCTCCCAGTCGCGCCACGAGCCAGCCGTGCGCGTGGTCTTGAGCGAACGAAAGAGGGCGTAGTCGAAGAGCCAGCCGCGGTGCTCCTCGGCGAAGCGGGCCAGCGCGCGGCCCGGCTCCGTCGTGGCGGACGCCTGCCCCGACTCGAGGAACCGGCTCCACGCACGCCGCAGCCACTTCTCCTTCAACGCGCGGACGTGCTCGTGGTCGATCGTCGCGTGGTTGCGGGCCCCCTCGAGCACCTTCTTGTCCGCCTCCGGCAGCGCTGCCTCGCCGCCGAGCTCCATGAACGCCGGGACGTCCGCCAAGCGGAGGTAGAGCGGGTCGAGCGCGAAGGCCGAGAGCGCGCTGTAGGGGCTCTCCTGCCCGAGCGACGGCTCGTTGAGCGGGAGCAGCTGCAGCAGCGAGAGCTTCGCCTTGCGCAGCCACGGCGCGAGCAGGCCGAGATCGGGGAACTCGCCGACGCCCCAGGAGGGCGCGGAGCGGAGAGAAGAGAGCGGCAGCAGGACACCGGCGGAGCGGCTCGTCGCGATCGTCTGGGGCATGGGGGCCTCGGAGAGAGGCGCGAAGGGTACGGCACGGTTCGCGCGAGGGCCAGCGTCGAGGCGATGGGCGCGCGGCGGTCCTGCGGCAGGATTCGCGCGCCCGCGCAGCGCCTGCGCGGAGGGGTCAGGCGAGGGCGTCGAGAGCCGCTGCGAGCGCCTCGTAGGCCGCGCTCGCGAGCGGCTCCGGCGGCAGCAGAGAGACCACGAGCCGCCCCTCCGGCGCGTCGTAGAGGTGGCCGGGCTGGACCAGGATCCCCCGCTCGAGCAGCGCGAGCGCCCACGCCTCGTCGCTGCGAGAGACACCGACGCGCAGCATCGCGCTCCAGCCGCCGTCCGCGGGTACGAGGTCCCACGCCGCTTGCGGTCGCCGCGCCGCCGCGAGGGCGCGACGGTTCGCCGCGAGCCGCGCCCGTTGCCCCGCGAGCACGGCCGCCTCGAGGTGCAGCAACGCCGGCGCCGCGTGCTGGACGGGGCCCGAGACGGAGAGGAAGGCGTCCGCGACGTCGGCCAGGCGAAGGACCGCGTCGTCCGCGCCGCAGCCCGAGACCGACGTGAAGCCGAGCTTCGCCTGCGGGAGGGCGCAGCGCTTGCTGAGCCCGTCGAGCACGAACGTCAGCGGCCCGTCCTCCGGCGTGCCAGCAAAGCTGCCCATCGCGTCGGCGCGCGGTCGGGCCGCGGTGCCCAGGAACACCTCGTCGATCACGAGCGGGATCCCCCTCGTGCACGCGAGCGACCGCAGCGCGGCCGCCTCGGCGCGGGTCGCGGTGACGCCGGTCGGGTGGCCGGGGTGGAGGAACACGATCGCCGCGGCGTCGGGCGTCGCGTCGAGCACCTCCGCGAGCGCGGGCACGTCGAGGAAGTAGGCGCCGTCGAAGCCGAGCGCGTACGACACGAGCCGCACGTCGTGCAGCTTCGCGAGCCACTCGAGCAGCGGGTAGCTCGGCGCCGGAACGACCCACGCGCCGCCCGCGTCCGAGAGCATCGAGAGCAACCAGCCATAGGCCTCGCTCGTCGAGGCGGAGAGCACGAGCCGCGCGGGCGGGACCTGCAGTCCAGCCGCCGCATACCTGTCGGAGAGCGCCACGCGCGCCCGCAGGGAGCCTTGCGCCGCCGGCTGCCAGCGCGCGAGCGGGACGTCGGCGAGGGCCCCGCGGAGCGTCTCCTCGGACGGGGAGAGGCCCGCCTCGACGGGATCGCTGCCGGTCAGATCGAGCACGGGCAGGCCAGCGGCGCGTCGGCGCTCCAGCGCGAGGGAGAGCGGGTTCTGCGTCCGGCCGAAGTCGGCGCGATGGCTGAAGGCAGTCTTCATTGCTCCAGCCTGTCTCCCTCGCTCGGTTCGGTGGGCCGACTCCAGACACGACGAAGCCCCGATCCTCGCGGACCGGGGCTTCGACTGCGACGAGCGCGAAGGCCTAGCTCTTGCTGGGCTTGGCCTTGGCGACCGCTTCCTTCCACGGCTTGGCCGGGCGGAACTTGATCACGTTCTGGGCCGGCTTGGCCGCGATCGTGATGGTCGCGCCCGTCGCCGGGTTGCGGCCTTCCCGCTTCGGGCGGGCCGGCTTCGTGTGGCGCCGGAAGACGCCGAAGTTCTTCAGGTTGACCTTGCCGCCCTTCTTGACCTCGTCCTGGATCGCCTCGAGGAGGCCCGTGACGACCGCCGTGACCTGCTTCTTGCC
>CAYHCR010000778.1:0-2735 GCA_964354895.1 uncultured Myxococcales bacterium
TCGACCTGGCGCTTGATCAGCTTGATGCGCCCGTCGATCGCCGCCCGGTCACCGGCGCCGTCGACGATCGTGGTCGTGTCCTTGTCGATCGTCACGCGGCGCGCGCGGCCCAGATCCGCCAGCGTCACCTGCTCGAGCTTGCCGCCGAGCTCCTCGGTGAAGACCTTGCCGCCGGTCATCGCGGCGAGATCCGCCAGCATCTCTTTTCGGCGATCGCCGAAGCCCGGCGCCTTCACGGCGGCGCAGGCGAGCGTGCCGCGCAGCTTGTTGACGACGAGCGCCGCGAGCGCCTCGCCCTCGAGGTCCTCCGCGACGACGAGGATCGGCTTGCCCGTCTTTAGGACCTGCTCGAGCCGCGGAACGAGCTCCTGCAGGGACGAGATCTTCTTCTCCGACGAACGTGGCTACTACCGCGAGACGAAGCGCGATCTCCATCCGGGCCGGATCGGTCACGAGGTACGGCGAGAGGTAGCCGCGGTCGAACTGCATGCCCTCGACCACCTTGAGCGTGGTCTCGAGGCCCTTGGCCTCCTCGATCGTGACGACGCCTTCCTTGCCGACCTTCTGCATCGCCTGGGCGATGATCGCGCCGATCGTCGCGTCGCCGTTGGCCGAGATCGTGCCGACCTGGGCGATGTCCTGCTCGCCCGTCGTCGGCCGGCTGAGCTTCTTGAGCTCCGCGACGACGGCCGTGACGGCCAGATCGATGCCGCGCTTGAGCGCCATCGGATCGTGGCCGGCCGCGACGAGCTTCTGCCCCTCCTCGTAGATCGCGCGGGCGAGCACGGTCGCAGTGGTGGTGCCGTCGCCGGCCTTGTCGCTGGTCTTGCTGGCGACCTCCCGGACCATCTGCGCGCCCATGTTCTCGAAGCGGTTCTCGAGCTCGATCTCCTTGGCGACCGTCACGCCGTCCTTCGTGACGAGCGGGGCCCCGTACGAGCGCTCCAGCACGACGTTGCGGCCCTTCGGCCCGAGCGTCACGGCGACGGCGTCGGCGAGCGTCCGGACGCCGCGCAGGATCTCCTCGCGGGCGTTGCGGCTGAAGTGGATCTCTTTGGCGGACATGACTTCCTCGATTCCGTGGGGGTGGTTCAGGCGACGCCGACCAGCGGCGCTCGCAGCCGGCGGAATCTAGGGGCTCGCGTCGTCCCGTCAAGGGCCCGCCGCGACGCTTGCCCGCGCGGGGGCGCTCGCGCAGGGTTCGCCCATGGCGAAAGAACGGTCGGTCGAGCAGCTCCTGGACGACGCGGAGACGGCGCTGTCGGACGGCGACGCGAAGGGCGCGCTGGAGCACGCGCGCAAGGCGAAGGCGAAGGAGCCCGACGCGCTCGATCCGCGGCTGATCGAGGCGGAGGCGCTGCACCTGCTCGGCGAGTGGGAGGAGGCCGAGGGCGTGCTGCGCGAGGCGCTCAAGCACCACGGGGCCGAGCCGGATCTCCAGCTGATGCTCTGCGACGTGCTGCTGTCGCGTGGCGAGGAGGAGCAGGAGGTGCCGGACGAGGTCCTCGAGCGGCTCGGCCGGCTGCGGGTGCGACCCGACGCCGCGGAGGCGCCGTGGCGGCCGTCCCTGCTCGCGCTCGAGGGCGAGGTCGCGGCGCTGCTCGGCGACTTCAACGCGGCGGTCGAGGCGGCGCGGGAGCGGCTGACGCTCCTGCCCGAGGACGTCGACACGCGCGTCCGACTGGCAGAGCTGTACTTCGAGGCGTGCCGCTTCCCGGAGGCGATCAAGGAGGCGGAGGCCGTCGCGAAGGACGCCGACGACGACGCGCGCATCCACCACCTGCTCGGCCTGATCGCGGAGCGGGGTCCGGATCGCGCCGCGTCGGCGCGGCACTTCCAGCGGGCGCGGGAGCTGGCCCCCGAGGACTTCCCCGAGCCCGTGACGATGTCGCACGAGGAGTTCGAGAAGGCGATCGAGGAGGCGCTCGAGAGCCTGCCCGAGAAGGTGCGCGCCTATCTCTCGAACGTGCCGATCGTCGCCGAGGAGGTGCCGAGCGACGCCGATCTGACCGGCAACGACCCGCCGCTCTCGCCGCAGAGCCTCGGGATGTTCCGCGGCGCGCCGTGGAAGGACAAGGGCGTGATGGACCCATGGGCGCACCTGCCGAGCTCGATCTCGCTCTACCAGAACAACCTGCAGCGCTATTCGCAGAACCGCGCGGAGCTGCTCGAGGAGATCGAGATCACGCTGTTGCACGAGGTCGGCCACTTCCTCGGCCTCGATGACGACGAGCTCGGCGAGCGCGGGCTGGCCTGAACACGGGCGGGGCCTTCGGGCCCCGTCCGGCGCGCGCAGGGCTTCACGCCGCGAGGGCCGCCACCCTCCTCCGAGGCGGCGGCCCGTGCGCCGACGCTACGGGCAGTTGCCACCCTCGACGCAGATCGTGCCGCCGTAGAGCGCGTTGTCACAGCACTGCGAGGTGTCGCCGCGGCAGGCGTCGCACGCGGTCGCCGGCACGTAGTCCCGGCAGTTGCCCTGGATGCAGAGCTGGTCGCGGTTGCACGTGTCGCCGATCCCGCCGCAGTTGCGCGGGTCGGTGCGCGTGTCGACGCAGCTGCGCCCCGCCTGCTCGAGGTTGTTGGGGCAATCGCCGGGCTGGCACTGGCCGAGCGCGCAGACCTCGCCCGGGTTGCAGGCGTTCCCGCAGGCGCCGCAGTTGCTGCCGTCGCCGCTCAGGGAGACGAAGCCGTTGCCGTAGTCGGTGGTGCCCGGCGCGCCGAGGCAGTTGCCGGAG